>DAORKI010000012.1:0-53257 GCA_035439485.1 Bacteroidia bacterium | reverse complement strand
TTTAGTAAATCCAATAGGCCTATAGGAATTGGACTTTTTGAGGGACGACTAATTAGTATACATCAAAGAAATAAAATCAATGCCAAAATAATGACTATTGTTTTTTCTCGAATCTATACCTTAATCCAATTTGTGGACTAATGCCCATTTGAGGATGAAAGGCTGCAGCAAAGTCGAGATTAAATTTTTTCAATTCAATACCAAAGCCGGCTGAATTAAGGGAAGGATTGTTTGATAAACCCCCTCTTAAATATATTTCTTTTACAATCTTATATTCAGCCCCAAGTTTAACAATTGGTTTATTGGCGATATCCTTTTCAATTTCTGCGGTAGCAAAAACTTTATCAGAGAATGTGTATTGTAGCCCCATTTTAATAATTGTTGGAACACGTTCATTGTTGTATTGGGCCGTTTGTGAGCGGGTTGGATTATATACGTGCACCCCAAGTTTTAAATTTTTAATTATTTCTGCTAAGAAGCCTATTTCAACTGCAACAGTGCCTCTTTTCCCATAATTGTTATCACCAATAAAAGTACTCAAATAATTAATTTGCATACCAGCTGAAATTGCTTTACCAAATTGACGTGCATATCCAACTCCATATTTACTTTCATTATACAAATTTTTGAATCCTAACCTTGTAAATGTGCCACTTAAAACGCCATATTTGAAAGGGCTTGCCACAGCAACTGCATTCATTAATACTTTACTATTTGGATATACTATTTGACTAAAAACTGCTGCTTCTGGGCTTTTGATGGTAGCTAAAGCAGCCTGATTTTGTTGTACAGCCCAAACATCATTAATGCAAATACTCGCATGAGCCATGGCGGCACTCCGAGCACCAACTGGTAAATTGTCATTTGCAGCTTGTGTAAGCAGGCCAACCATCAATAAAAACATAACAATACTTATTCTCATATTTTATTTTGAATGGATAAATGTAACAAAATATTGAAAAAGCAGTTATTTTTTTATTGAAAAAAGCATAATAATAACATTACAACTTTGTTAAATGAAGAATTTTTAAAAAATCAAATTACATTTGGTTATTAATTTGATTTCAATCTATGCCAAATAAATTAAAACTTATAAGAAAAAATATTGAGAAACAAATTGTCATTACCGATGAGGAGTTTAAGTTTTTTAGTGACTTTATTATTGAAAAAAAAATTCCAAAAAAGGAATTTTTATTGAAGGAAGGGGAGGTTTGTAATTATACAGGTTTTGTGAATGAAGGTTGCTTACGAACTTTTACAAGAGATCACAAAGGAAATGAAAATGTAACTCGTTTTGCTATTGAAGATTATTGGGTGGGCGATTTGTATAGCTATCTTACTGGAGATGTTTCGCCCTATAATATTGAAGCAACAATAGATACTACTGTGCTTTTGATTCATAAAAACGATATGGAAAAAGTGTACGAACAAGTTCCAAAATTTGAACGCTTTTTTAGAATTATTGTGCAACGTGGTTATATTGCTTTAGAAAGAAGATTTAGTATTGATTTAAGCAGTAGCGCAATCCAAAAGTATGAAAACCTGATACAAAAATTTAATGATATCGAATTAAGAGTTTCACAAAAACATATCGCTTCATATTTGGGTATTACACCTGAATCGTTGAGTAGGATTAAGAAGAGAAGTTATAACAAATGACATTGGTATTATATGCTTTGTTGAATTCTATGGATTATTTATAACCGATTCGAATTATATGAGATTTGTGAATAAATTTTACATTTACAAGTTCAAATATTTAAAATTGTTGTGCTATGAAAAAATCATCATTGTTTTTTGTACTTATACTTTTATCATTTTTTAAAGTTAACGCAACGCATTTGATGGGCGGTGAAATTACGTGGCATTGTCAAGGTAATGGAACTTATATTTTTAAAATGAAATTATATCGCGACTGTACAACACCAGTTTATTTGACAGTTAACGGCCCAATTTCAATTCGTGTTCACAATCATCCAAGTGTGTTAAATATTCCAATGAATATAGTCGATTCTACCGATATTTCACCTGTGTGTAATTCAGCTGGTCCTGGGTACAATTGTACAAATATGTATCCCGGAAATGTTGCAACCAAAGAATATATACTTGAGTCAGCTCCAATTAATTTACCTGGCATACCACCCGCGCAAGGTTGGATTTTTTCATGGTCAAATTGCTGTAGGAACGCAGCAATAACTAATTTAAATTTAACTTATTCAGGACCTGGTAATCCCACCAATGGAATGACTCTAAGAGCTATTATGTTTCCTTTCAATGGCCAAAATGCCAGTAATTGTTTTGATTCAGCTCCTGATTTTTTGCAACCACCAAGTATCATTACATGTGCTGGTTCGCAACAAATTTATAATGCAGGTGCAATTGATACAGAGGGTGATTCTCTTGAAATTGAGTTTGATCACCCATTAGATTATCTTTCTTCTTCAGATTCATTTACTAATATATCACCTCCAACTGTTCCATTTGAAAACAATTATAGTTTTAATAGTCCTTTCCCAGGTAATAATCAAAACCCGAATAATATACCAGCTCAGTTAAATCAACAAACAGGAGAATTGACTTTCACTTCTTATAATGTGGGTAATTTTGTTAATGTAATAAAAGCAACTTCTTATAGGTGCGGACAAAAGACTTCTGAAATTTACAGAGAAATACAAACTACTGTGCTTTCTTGTGGTGCTAATACCCCACCCAATGTAATAGTCAATGGACTAAGCACAACTTTGTCTAATTACACTTATATTGATACTGTTTTGGCAGGAGATTTAGTTAGTTTTTCTATTCAAGGAATTGATCCTGGATTTTTAGCAAATGGCCATGCTCAAAGTATAATTATTGAGCCTAAAGGTCTACAATTTGGAATGGATTTTATCAACTCAAATATAGGTTGTCCTAATCCTCCTTGTGCAACATTAGGCAGCATTGGTCCATACAGTGACAGTCTGAGTGTATCTGTAGATTTTAATTGGCAAACAACTTGTAATCATGTGATACAAAACCCGAACTGCCCAGTGAATTACACATTGCATAAGTTTTTATTTAATGTAAAAGATGATTATTGCCCTGCACCTTCAAATAAAATGATTACTGTTATGATTGTGGTAAAAAGTACTTCAAACACAATACCTGTAATTACATTTGATGGCGTTTATTTAAACAGTACCCCAGGTCTGAGCTATCATTGGTATTTAAATGGCGCCTTACTGCCAAATGATACCACACAAAGTATTATTCCTATAGATAGCGGGAGTTATACCGTACAAGTTTTAGATAAAAACTTATGTACCAATACAAGCTTACCTAACATTGTAACTTCTATCAGTGATTATGTTAGAGACCAAATACATTGTTTTAGTATTTATCCTAGTCCTGCTAATGAATATTTTTATATCAAAAGCAATGAAAATATTAATCAGGTGATGGCCTATTCAATTACAGGTCAAAAAATTAATTTGGTTGAGGAAAATAAAAAGGTAGTTATAACAAATCTATCAAGCGGTTTCTATATCATTGAAATTACTGGCGTTAAGCATACCGAAAGATTACGTTTATTGAAGTATTAATGCAGAATTAAATGTATAAATAATTTCATTTGCCCCAATGGTTGGTGTTCCGTCACCAAGCATGCACAGATTCCTCCTATGGTTTCTTCTATGGTTTCCCTATGGTTAGTGTTCCGTCACCAAACAAGCATAATGCCTAACTCAACAACTTCCTCAAACTTACTTCATTGGCAATCAAATCTCTTAAAGTTGCAATAGCAATACGCTCTTGCTTCATGGTATCTCTATAACGAATAGTTACGGTATTGTCTTCTAAAGTTTGATGATCTACAGTAATGCAATAAGGTGTACCAATGGCATCTTGTCTTCTGTAACGCTTACCAATGGCGTCTTTTTCATCATATTGGCAGTTGAATTCAAACTTTAAATTGTCTAATATTTCTTTTGCTTTTTCTGGTAAACCATCTTTTTTCGTTAATGGCATCACAGCTGCTTTGATTGGAGCTAAAATAGGAGGGAGGCTCAATACAACCCTGCTCGAACCATCTTCTAATTGTTCTTCTTTATAGGCGCTGCTCATCACTGCTAAGAACATACGATCCAATCCAACTGAGGTTTCTACCACATAAGGCACGTAACTCTGATTTAGTTCCGGATCAAAATACTGTAATTTTTTTCCTGAATGTTGTTCATGTGCTTTTAAATCAAAATCGGTACGACTGTGAATGCCCTCTAATTCTTTAAATCCAAAAGGGAATTCAAATTCAATATCACAAGCAGCATTAGCATAATGAGCTAATTTTAAATGGTCATGGTATCGATATTTAGATTTACCAAGGCCAAGAGATAAATGCCATTTCATGCGTGTTTCTTTCCAATGATTATACCAATTCATTTCTTCACCTGGACGAACAAAAAATTGCATTTCCATTTGTTCAAATTCACGCATCCTAAAAATGAACTGACGCGCCACAATTTCATTTCTAAAAGCCTTTCCAGTTTGTGCAATTCCAAAAGGAATTTTCATTCTTCCAGTTTTTTGCACATTTAAAAAGTTCACAAAAATACCCTGAGCAGTTTCTGGACGTAAATAAATTGTGCTCGCTCCTTCAGCTGTACTTCCCATTTCGGTGCTAAACATCAAATTAAATTGACGAACATCTGTCCAGTTTTTAGTACCACTTATTGGACAAACAATTTCTAAATCTTCAATAATTTGTTTAACTGCCGCAAGGTCATTTTCTTCTAAAGCAAATTTAAATCGTTCGTTTATTTCTTCAGCTTTATCCAAATATTCCTTCACTCTTGCATTGGTTGATTTATATTGATTTTCATCAAATGCATCACCAAATCTTTCATGTGCCTTTGCAATTTCTTTATCGGCTTTTGCTAAAATTTTTGCTACGTGTTCTTCAATTAAAACATCAGCACGGTAACGTTTTTTACTGTCTTTATTATCAATTAAAGGGTCGTTAAATGCATCAACATGACCACTGGCCTTCCATGTGGTTGGATGCATAAATATGGCTGCATCAATCCCTACAATATTTTCATGCATTTGTACCATAGATTTCCACCAATATTCACGGATGTTCTTTTTTAATTCCGCACCATATTGTCCATAGTCGTATACTGCGCTTAGGCCATCATATATTTCACTAGAAGGAAAAATATAGCCATATTCTTTGGCATGACTGATGACATTTTTAAATAAATCTTCTCCTGTTAAAGGTTTTATAACTGTTGTGCTCATGCTGCAAAGCTAAAACTTAATTGTAAAACTTAAAATAGAGTTTTTAAAAAATCTATAAAATAACCCTAAGCGTCATTTTTAAAGCAATTTACGAATATTAACTATTCTTCTTCCCCCTTGTTTTTCAGCTGCATAAGAAGATTGTAGGCTCCTTTATAAACAAAATTGTAATTATCGAAACTATCATCCATTTTAATCTCTGTTAAGCCATTTTCATTGTTTCCTATGCTTACTTCGAGCATTTCAAAGGTGTTTTTAGATTTTTCATAAAAAACATAATTCATATTCTCAAAACGTACAATGGCGTCATCAGGTAATACCTTTGCTTTGTCGCTATTAATTTCAACATCTGCATTCATAAACATCCCTGGAATTAATGTTTTATCATATTTTTCGAAATGACAATGTACTTCAACACTTCTATCGGCAGATATATCTTTCCCAATTAAAATTATCTCGCAAGGATATTTAATTTCAGGTTTGTGATTGTTGTAGGCCATTAATTTTTGACCAATAAATAGTTTATCGAGGTCTTTTTCATAAATGGTCAAATTTAAATGGATATCGGCCGGATTTACCAATTCAAATAAGACATCGGTTGGGTTCACATATTTTCCAATATTTACATTTACATGTGAAACATAACCGTCAATTGGGGAATGAATTTCAATGCTTCTTGAAATATTTTTTTCTGTCAAATTATCAGGATTGATGCCTATTAATTTTAATTTCTCGTACAATGATTTGGTATTTATCTTAAAGTTTTGAAAAGTAGATTCAGCCTGCTCCAAGGTTTTATTACTTGCGGCTTTGCTGTCATTTAATTCTTTTTGACGATGGTATTCTAACTCGGCATATTTTAGGCTGGATAATGCAGATAAATAATCTTGCTGTAATTGAATATATTGTTGATCTTCCATAGTGGCTATGGCTTCACCTTTGGACAAATGCATACCAGGTAAAAGTTTAGTATATTTTAAAAACCCTCCTAAAGGAACACTTATAGAAACCATGTTTTGAGGAGGAACATCAATGCTTCCATTTACTTTTAATATAGATGCCATGCTTTTGGTTTCGAGTTTGCCAAGCACTATTCCTGTATTTTTAATTTGGATTTCATTAAGTGAAACTATGCTGAGGTTTTCTGTTTGAATGGCATTATTTGATTCGCTATTTTCTTTGCTTTTACAGGCAATTATAAGCAGAAATAGAAAGTACAAGGCGATATGTTTTTTCATTTTTATTTTATTTATGGTTTAGGTAATTAAGCTCCACAATGGCATTGTCGAGTTCTTTTAAAGCTTCTAAATAGGATGATTTGATGGAAATAATTTGCTGTTGTAATAAAACCCATTCAATATAACTTATATTCCCACCTTGGTGTTGCTGCGCTAGGCTTTTGCTCATTTGATTTGCCAGTTCATTGCCTTCTTTTTCGAAGTAGTTTAGCTTTTTTGCACTTGCTTGATATTGTTGAACTGCTTTTGTGTATGCCAAATTTAGACTTTTTGATTTCAATAAATACTCATTTTCAAATTTCAGTTCTTGTAGTTTTTCAGCTTTAATTATGGCATATTGTGAATTAAAAAACAAAGGAATTCCAAGTCCTGCTTGAAATGATTGAAATCGTTGATTAGCACCATACTGAATGTTATCGGCACCAATTCCTTTTATACTCATATTGTTATATCCAAAATGAATAATGGGAAGTAACATCGATTTTTCAATTGATAAACGATTATTGGCAATCAATTTATCTTGTTTAATCATCAATAAAGATGGATGATTTTCAAGAAGTTTATCATTAATATTTGCTTCCAATTTAATGTATTTATCTTCCCATTGTGGTGCATACAAGTTTTTAGTATTCAGCAGTAAATTAAATTCCAACAATAAATTTTCATATTCAATATTTACCTGATTGAGTTGAATTTTTATTTGAGCTTGATGCCAAAGAGCTGAATTTTTCTCTAAAAGATTATTTTCGCCTTTTTCGAATTTTAATTTAGCATGATATACATAGATATCATAAATACTATCGCTTTCTTGAAATAGCTGCATCAGCTTTTTTGTATATATAAGTTGATTAAAGAGGTATGAAACTTCCTTTTTTAATTCGCACTTTTTTGCTTCTAAACTGTATGTTGATTTTTCCCATTCATGGTTTAAAATTTCCATTTTTTTGATGTAATAAGTTGGAAATTTTATTCCTTGTGTGATGCTAAATTTAGTATCATAATAAATACTGTTCACTTGTCCATACTCAGTAATTACACTTGTTTGATCAATATTCCAGGCCGATTTTTTTAGTTGTTTGTAATATTCAACATTAAATTTTTCGGACTTCAAAATTAAATTGTTTAGTATAACTGAATCTAATGCCGCACCATATTGTATTGGTTCTTGTGCAATTAATGGCTTAGATGATAAGAGAAATAATCCTATGATTATGCCAACATTTATGATAGATACCTTGAGTTTAAAATTTCCTTTTTCAAACCATTGATATAAAATAGGCAAAACAAAAAGTGTCAAAAATGTAGCTATTAGCAATCCTCCAATAACTACTGTGGCTAATGGCCTTTGCACTTCGGCACCTGCTCCATTACTCAACGCCATAGGTAAAAATCCAAGGGAAGCAACAAAAGCAGTCATCAATATGGGCCTCAACCTTGCTTGCGTTCCTTCCATAATAATTTGTTGAATATTTTCTTTGCCTAAGGATTTGAGTCTATTAAATTCAGCAATTAATACAATGCCATTCAAAACTGCTACACCAAACAGTGCTATGAATCCAATACCAGCCGAAATGCTAAAAGGCATTTCCCGGAAAGCAAGCGCAAATATGCCACCGATTGCGGAAAGTGGAATGGCTGAGTAAATCAACAAACTTTGCTTTATGGAGCCAAACGCAAAAAATAAAAATAAGAAGATGAGTATTAAAGCTATAGGTACCGTTATTGCTAAACGATCTTTTGCCGCATTTAAATTTTCAAATGAACCACCATAAGTAATGTAATATCCACTAGGCAATTTTATTTTTTTATTCACCTTTTCTTGAAGTTCATTTACAATACTTTCCACATCTCTACCTCTGGTGTTAAAACCAACAATAATGCGTCTTTTGGCATCTTCACGCTGAATTTGATTTGGTCCTTCCTTTAAAGAAATATGTGCTACCTGTGTTAATGGAATTTGTGTACCATTGTGAGTGTTTATAAGCAAATTTTTTACATCTTCAATACTATTTCTTTGCGTATTTTTTAAACGTACCACTAAGTCAAAATGCTTTTCGCCTTCATATACTAAACCAGCACTTTGCCCTGCCAATGCAGTGTTCACCACTTTGTTAATTTCATTAATATTTAAACCATATTGAGCTATAGCTTGACGATTAAAATCAATAATAATTTCGGGCATACCAACAACTGTTTCCACAAAAATGTTTTTCGCACCTTGTATACCATCAGAGATGTTACCTAATTTTTGTGCATAGAAAGCCAATGTATCCAAATTTTCACCAAAAATCTTACAAACCACATCTTGCTTAGCTCCTGTCATTAACTCATTAAAACGCATTTGAACTGGATATTGAAAACTTGCTGTTATACCTGGTACATCTTGTAATGCTTTTCCCATTTTTTCAGCAAGTTCCGGAAATGTTCGAGCACTGGTCCATTCTTTTTTATCTTTTAAAATTACCATCATATCAGCTGCTTCTAAAGGCATAGGGTCACTAGGAATTTCGCCACTTCCTATTTTTGTAACTACTTGAATAACCTCTGGAAATCTATTTTTTAAAATATGTGCAGCTTTTTGAGACCGTTCTATTGTGGTGTTTAAATTGCTTCCTGGCAATACCCTAAATTCAATTGCAAAATCACCTTCTTCTAATGTTGGAATAAACTCTCCTCCTAAATTTGAAAGTATAAAAATGGCAATGGTGAAAAGTAAAAGTATAATTGAAATAATTAATTTAGGGATTTGTAATGCTTTTTTTAGCCAAGTTTGATAAACATGTTCAAACTTTATCATCATAATATCAGATAAATTTTGCTTGTGTTTTTGCTTTTTGCTAAGTACCCAAGCACTCATCATAGGGACATAAGTTAGCGATAGTATAAATGCTCCAATCAATGCAAATACAACCGTTTGTACCATAGGTTTAAACATTTTACCTTCAATTCCCGACAAAAAGAAAATGGGTAAGTAAACTACAAGAATTATTACTTGTCCAAATACCGCGCTATTCATCATTCTCGAAGCTGAATTTTTAACATGATTATCCATTTCATTCTTTGTAAAAGAATAATTTATATTGTTTTTTTTGTGATGATGTAAGCTATGAAGTACGGCCTCTACAATTATTACAGCACCATCAATAATGAGCCCAAAATCGAGTGCACCCAAACTCATTAAATTGCCACTCACATTAAATACATTCATTAAAATTACGGCAATGAGCATGGAGAGCGGAATTACAGAAGCTACTAACAACCCTGCTCTTAAATTACCTAAAAATAACACGAGTACAAACAGAACAATGAGTGCTCCTTCCAATAAATTTGTTTCCACTGTGCCAATTGCATTATTCACCATTTTAGTTCTGTCTAAAAATGGTTCAAGTACAACACCTTTGGGTAAGGTTTTTTGAATTAGTGCAATTCTTTCTTTGATATTTTTGATCACCATGCTGCTATTTTCATTTTTTAACATCATCACCACAGCTCCTGAAACCTCACCTTCATCATTATAGCAAAGAGCCCCATAACGTGTTGCATTACCAATATTTATTTCGGCAATATCTCTAATCAACAAAGGTGTTCCATTGCTATTATTTTTGATAAAAATGGAAAGAATATCTTCCTTGTTTTTTATTAAGCCTTCGCTTCTTATGTACAGTGCAATTGGCCCTTTTTCAATATAAGCACCACCAGTGTTTTGGTTGTTATTTTCTAAAGCTTGAAATATTTCAGCAATGCTTACTTGATGAGCTTTTAATTTAGTGGGTTCAATGGCAATTTCATATTGTTTGAGCTTGCCACCAAAACTGCTCACATCAGCTACCCCTTTAACGCCAAGCAATTGCCTTCGTACCACCCAGTCTTGAATTGAACGTAATGCAATAGCATCATACTTTTTTTCATATCCTGGTGCAGCCCTTAAGGTGTATTGATAAATTTCACCTAACCCTGTGGTAATGGGGCCAAGTGAAATATTTGCAACACCTTTTGGTATATCAGATTGAACACTTATAATTCTTTCACTTACTTGTTGACGCGCCCAATAAATATCTATATTGTCGTCAAACACTATAGTGACTAAAGAAAGACCAAATCGTGAAAAACTTCTGATTTCGTGCAACCCCGAAATGTTACTATTGGCCATCTCTATTGGAAAAGTTACCAAGCGCTCAATATCAGTTGCTCCTAATGAAGGGGCTATAGTAATAACTTGCACTTGATTGTTGGTTATATCAGGAACAGCATCAATGGGTAATTTGGTAAATTGAAAACTGCCATAGCCTATTAAAGCCAGAATAAATAAGGCAATAATAAGCTTATTGTTTACCGAAAAGTTAATGATTTTATTAAGCATCATTACACCTCCTTTTCATTGGGAATGAAAATAAATTCATACCTTGTTTGGAATAATATATATTGAACATAAAAATAATTATTGATTTCAAACTGCCACAATTGAAGCAGTTTTAGAAATTAAATGTGAATTAAAATTGAAGTAAAACTAAAGCTTAAATTAAGCCTTTGGAGGTTGAAAGATACTTTCCAAATTATTATTTAAAACAAATTGTTCCTCATGAATGGCATGAGTAATAATGGAAGGAATTGTTGAAAATACTTTTATTGATTCAGGAAGTGTAAAGGCAGGTGTAACATGTACATGACCAACATCACATGAGTGGTTAAAAGGCAATGAATTGTGGTCGGCATCAGTGTGAGTACTTTGGTTAAAATAATGCATGGCAATAAAATCAATGAATGTTATATCATCGCCATCATTTTCATTATGCTCTTGGTAATGTTCAATCAATAGGGGAATTCTTACCACATCTTCAAAAAATGTAAAGTTGGTAACAATTTGCAAAGAAAGAAAAATGTATAGCACCAATTTCATACTGCAAAGGTACAAAATTATTTATTTAAAATAAATTCTTGATGGAATGAGGCCCACCTTGAATTTTTCGAGCATAGCTCCTTTTGAATTGTAATTATAGACGTAGCCCTTTTGGATATAATCTATTGCATCGGCAACATAAATATGTCCTGTTTTCGGCTCAATATTTATTCCGTAATAGTTTTTACTATCGCCATTAATTAATGCACTTAAAGGTAAATTACTTGCGTCAACAGGCATTTGATAAACGTGTTTATTAATATAATACAATGTATCGAAAGTTCCATTAATGCTCAAGCGCATTGGAGCATCTTGCGCGCCAAAATCATACCTTTTTTCAATATTTTTTGTAATTGGATTAATACAATAAAGTGCAGCCATTTTTTGAAGCGAGGCATCACCCTGGCATAAAACCCATAACTTGCCATTTTTATCTTCCACGAGACTTCCTGGATGTTCTGATAAAGTTAAACTATCTTCGAGCATATCAGTGGAGGAATCTACAATATATAGTTTATCATTTTTCATATTTGTAATATAAACTTTCCCATACATCAAATGCATTTCTTCGGTCCAACCACGAATTGGAATTTCACCTTGTTTGCTGTTGTTACTCAAGTTAATAATACTTACTCTATGGCTTTTAAAATCGCTTACATAGGCCTTTGAACTGCTTACAGGAATAATAAATCGAGGAGAAAGTAAACCGGTTATTGTTGCTTTTCTTTCGAAAGTTTCAAGATTAAGAATTTCAATTTTTTGTGAATTGTTTACCACAACATAATATGAACCATTAATCAATGACATACTTTGGCACACATCCCCTAAGTTTTGATTATTCACTTGATGATATAAATCTTCTATTACATTTTTATCATCTGCATTAAAATAGCTAATACTTGCATTACCAAACTGAAAATTTCCCTCATTAATAACGTACAAACCCTGTTCACTTTTTAAATCAATTACTGGCTTAATTTCATCCTCAGGTTTATCGGATTTGCATGAATGTATAAAACTTACTAGCAAAATAACACACAGTAATTGAATACTATTTTCGAAATGATGTATTAAATTTTTCATAGATTATAATGTCCAATTTTGTCATCAATGAATAAATCTTTTTTACTATTACAATGTAATTTTAAATTTATAATTATTTCTTCATTATTATATTGTAAGCCAATGGTTCTAATGCTTTCAATTAAACTCACAACTTCATTAAAAGTGCCTTCAACTACAGTTTCAAAAGGACAAACAATGTAATTCAATCCCGAGTTTTTTATACATTCAATTGCTTTATCTATTATTTTATATTTATCCACATTATTGCTTAATGGAAGCAATTGAATGGCTGCGTTAATTTTATGATTTTCCATAATTCGATTTAAAGTTAAAAACAATTCCTGCTCTAAAATTAATACCTGGCATTGGACGTGCAGCAAGCACTTGATAAGATTTATTTAATATATTATTAATTTGAAATTGAAAATCAATAGTCATTTTTTTCAATGTCAATGCATAAGCCAAGTTGATATGATGCAAATAATATGGTGTTAAGTATTCACTGTGATCGCTGCTGGTATAACGATATCCTGTATAAGTGTGATTAAACATGCAGGTAATTTTATTATAAATAACTCCATAATTTAATTGACCTGAATATATTGGAACATAAATAAGTTGTTGATTTAATGATGCATCGTTCTGTAGCAATGAAGAGGTATTTTCTGATAAAACATAACTTGTCTTAAAATGAGTAAAAACTTTAATTTTATTAATACTCAATGAAAAATTTGAAGAAGTTTCAGCACCTCTACTCCATACATGCATTAAATTTTGCGGACTCCAAAAATTACCATTAGGCAACCAAATTATCCAATTTTCAATTTTTCTACTAAATGCTGTTAAATCTAGCTCTAAGTTGTATTTCTTTTTGTTTTTTGGTATGATGAATTGAATACCACTCTCAAAAGCATAGCCGTTTTCAGGTAATAAATTTTTATTGCCACCTTCTTTCCAAAACAAATCATTCAAAGTTGGAATTCGGAATAAACGAGAAGCATTGGCCTTTAATTTTAACCATTGTTTTAAATAGTAATCAATTCCAAGCGACCAAGTTAACGGTACTTTGTTGGTATTCACCCATTCCTGCCTGACTGAGCCTACAATAATTAAATTAGCTTTTTTACTCATAAATTGAAATGAACCGAAAAGTGCAGTTTTGTTTTGAATAGGATTAAATGTAATGAATTCAACACTTTTTGAATTGGCATAAGTGTTGTTCATCCCCATGCTTATCAAGCTTCTAGATATTGTTTTGTTGATTATAAATTCATTAATGTTTGTTTGTGATTTATTTTCATCCAGCTTTGAAAATTCATTATCCTTATATTTCACATATTCATCAAAATAAGCACTTTTAAAATTTAAATTCCATGTTTTAAAATAGCGATGATAACTTCCAGAAAATCGCATAGCTCGGTCTTCTTGAAAGGCATCATTTTTTTGTTGAAATAGAGTAGGTGGTATTTCTCGTTTATTTTCTTGCAACCAAATATGGGTTTCTAACCATTGATTTTCTTTAATTTTAAACTTGTTTTCTTGCATCAAAGAATTTTGATTAGCCTCGGCATTACTTAGTTTTAACGTGTCTTGCACTTCATTAGCATAAGAAATATACTTATAGTTATTTTTTGCATCACTATGAAATATTTTAGTACTATTACTAAATTTTAAATTACTGAAATTAGCAACAGCTTGTATATTTTTTTCATTAAAACTTCCAAATCCAGCGTACATTTTGGTTGAAGTTCCTTCATTAAAATTTAAATTACTTTTAAGATGAATGGTGCCACCAATAGCACCACTGCCCCAAACTGCAGCCTTGCCACCATATTGTAAGCTCAAGCTATTGAAAAGGCCTGTAGGAATTAAAGATAAATCTATCATACCTGTTACTGGACTTTGCAAATTAAAACCATTCCATAAAATGGCTGTATGATTGGCACTTCCACCTCTAAAGGAACTTGTCGCCAAGCCTGAACCACCGTAGCTTTTAATATAAACAGAACTCATTCTACTCAAGACATCTGCAGCACTTAAATTCAAATTGTTTGACAAAAAAGTTGAATCAATATTTTCAAACTTTAATCCTTGTTGAAAATAAATTACCCTCACTTCAGCTTCAATCAAAACTGGATTAATTAAATGCACGCTATCCTTTTGTGCTTTGCTTTGTAGAGTCAAACAACACAAAATTAAAATACATAAAACAAGCAATCTTACATGCATTTTTTTTCAATAATAGTAGGATGAAAATAATGAGAATAAATTCTCTTATAAGAAAATTTGCCTCATTGCTTTTTCACCGAAAGCCTTGGTTATGGCATGAGGCAGGTCTTCTGACTTGTTTAATTGTGTTACCTTCCCATAAACAATTACAGTGGTATGATACACAAAGGATGATAAAATATCATCAAAAACTTACAGCAGCGGGAACTGTTCTTGATTTTCACAAGATTCCCTTTTAATTCGCAAGCGAAACCAAATGCAATGCAAAGATAAGAAAATTTGTAAGAATTTGCTGCCTTAATTTTAAAAATTGACCAATTACTGAAACAATTTTGTTGAATTTTCAATGTAATTTAAATTGATAAAAAGAGAATAGTTTACTACTAAATTGAGAATTTTAAGATATTGAATTTTCCTCTTGCAAGAGTCTTTGAAGCAAAATATTTGTTTGTCAATTAATTATTCTTGTTGCGTGATTCAAAGTAAAAAAAGCATGTTGGTAGAATATTTGAAATTTCCATTTTCAAACGCCTTTGGAAAGGTTGATACTTTTCATATTAGATGATTGAAATTTACTTGTTTTATTTGCTGAAGGCGAAATAGCATATTTTAAATACTTTAAATTTAATGAGCAAAATAGATAAAATTCTTTCTGTAGAAGAAGCAAGTGAAACTCATACCAATTGCATTTATTATTTTGTTTAAACCAAAGAACATAGTGCAATGATTTCCTCTAATGCCTTTTGAAAATAGTATTTTAAGATGTGGCCTCAATAGAGCTAATTTGAAAGTGTAAACGGTATTAAAGCAATTTGTTATTTTATACATATAAATGATGAATGTTTCCTTATGGTGGGTAAAGCTACAATCGCAAAAGAACAGGAAATTTTTGAAAGGTCATAAAAATTACAGCTGGTCTTTTTATATTCATTAAATGAAGCAAACATATTGCTTTTTACGAACGACAAATTTTCAAAATGTAGTTAATCTTAACCTTGATTAGATGCTCTTTGCATTTTTGGCAAACATTTTTCCATTAACAGTATAATTACCTATATGGGCATAATGGAGCTTGTCAATTAGGTGAAGGACTATTGAAACTTAAAAATAGTCATTTACAATTTCCTGAACCATTTCAACAGTAAGAGGTTTACTTCTGAATGAGGTTACAGATGCAAAGGCAGCTGCTTTTTTTTGATCCTCTGGGTTTGATGAAGTCGTTAAAATAACGACAGCCTTGGCCTTCATTTCTACCTTAAGTTTTTCATATTTTTCCAGAAACTCAAAACCATTCATACGTGGCATATTAATATCTAAAAATATGATATCGGGCTTTGGATATTTTTTTAAAACCTCATTCTTTGCCACATTTCCTAAATAATCCAATGCCTTCTCACCGTCAATAGCTATCTGTATTTCATTGCAAATTTTGGAATTTCTAATAGTCATTAAATGCAGTGCATTTATGGCAGGATTATCATCAACTAATAAAATGCAATTAACCGTTTTCATAACAACCAAGTTTGAGTTAATAAATACTATTTTGCAATGGTAAAATAAAACGTACTTCCAACATGAAGTTTGGATCTTACCCATATTTTACCTTTATGTAATGCAACCACTTTTTTACAAATAGAAAGCCCAATACCGCTACCTGGATATTCCTCAGCACTATTTAGACGCTGAAAAATAGTAAAAATTTTATCGAAATATTTATCTTCAATTCCAATACCATTATCACTTATACTAAAGGTATAATACAAGTCATCTTCACTCGCCTTTATTTCAATTTGAGGAGTTTGATCCTCTTTTTTAAATTTTATGGCATTACTAATGATATTCTGAAATAAATGTGTTAAAGCAATTTCATTTCCTGTAATGATTGGTAAATTGGTAAACTTGATTACAGCATGGTGCTCCGTAATCATAGCGTGAACATCCTGCAACAAATGTTCCATGAGCTTATTGCAATTCACTTGGGTAAAAGATTCCATTTCTTTGTGATTGCCAATTCTGGAAAGACTCAATAAATCAGTAATCAGCAATTGCATACGCTTTACTGCACTCGACACAAATTCAAAATACGTGTCGCTTTCTTCATCGCCTTTTTTAGCATGTTTTTCCTGTAATACATGTACAAAACTTGATATAGTAAGCAATGGTTCTTTTAAATCATGCGATGCTACATAGGCAAATTGGGCGAGTTCCGTATTTGCAGCTATCAATTCTTCGTTTTTTTGATACAATTCTTTTTCCTTTTCTACCCATAGCTTGAGGTAATATTCACGTACATAATTATACTGATTAATAAAAGCAAAGGTAAAAATGTACATGATAAGCAAATTCAACAACTCAGGCAATTCATAAGCAATTTTAAAATAACCCAATTCTGATAATACAACAATAACAAAAGCTATGAGCAAATAAATAGCAATCCAAAAGTAGGCATGTCTTTTTTTATTCACAAAGTAAACACCCACTATATATACTACTGACCACAGGAATCCTTCATTTCCATAACCTCCAGTAATTAGCCAGGGCATAATTGTAACCAAACCAATCAAAGCCAGAAGGTTTCCTGTTGGTGTGTATAGAGATTTTTTTTTGAGATAAGGAAATAAGAACAACAATAACAGCATATGAAACAGCTGCAGGAATCCCATAATAGGTTCATGGGTGAGAAAAAATGAACTGACAGCAAATATGCCTAAGGCTATGATAGCCAAGGGTGTGAAATTAGTGATTACCTTTTCATGAATCTGCTGATTTCGTATCTGCATAATATGCTTTTACTATTTATACTAGTTTTAAATAATTAAAGTTGCATCCATTTTTAGATAAAATGCAAGTTTAAAAATACAGAAAATGATTTAAAGTGAATGGCTTTAAATTATCTTTTTATTCAATTTATGATGATTACAATCCTACAATTGAAAGGTTAAATAAATATTATTTACATTATAAAAAACGATTTATTTGATATACAATTCTATGAAATTAATTTTAACTTAAAACTATTTTTTGTTTTTTAAATGTTTATGTTAAAAATATTATAATCTGTATTTACAATTCCTTCGCTAATACCTAAACTGCGGGCCATGGTTACAATTTGTCCACGATGATAGGTACTATGATTAATTACATGAATCATATACTCATACCGATTTAAATCATTTTTTGCCCAAGGCATGCGCAAATGCAATATCTTTTCCAAACCTGCTTCGTTAAATTCATTAAAAACCCCTTCCATTTGTGTTGAATTCATTTCTAACTCATGAATAATCAATTTGGCATCAGCTTTTTTTACACTCCAATCAAAATGGTCTACTTCATTTTCGCATACAAATGCAGTCCAAAATTTTTGTGTACGCAGCATGTGTTGCACCGTTAAATCAATACTAGGAAAACTTGAGGCTGTGGTTTGATGTAATAATGATTCATCTAAGGACATAAGCCATTGCGCAATGCGATGATTAGCCCAAGTATTAAATGCGCTATAGTTTTGAATTAACTTTTTTAATGGCATATTTAATGTGTTAGAAATTTCCTTTTATAGTATCAAATGTAATAAAGAAAATGAATGATTATGTTCCAAAAATTTCCATTAGAACCAATTATTTTTTTAATCTGCTTGCAATGCTTTTCACTTCAATTGTTGAACCGTTTTTACATATTGAAATATACGAAGTCATATTTTATATCTTCCAAAATAACACTCTAGAACTTCAATTTTCATAATTGAATAATTTTTTTGATGATTTTTTTTCTACTGCTTCTTGCACTATTTTTGGGAAGCATTGTTTTTAGTTTTTAATAATTTAGTTTTGTTTAAAACAATATTCCTATCTCGTCTGATATGAATACATATTTTAACCCATTCCAGCAAATAATATTACTTGTGTTTTTTCTAATACTGGACTAGTATCTGTAGCGCATAAAAATTCAAAACAACTGCTTTAACATGTTTACACCTATTTCCGACTATGCTTGCATATCCCTTTGTCTTTCATTATTTGTTGACAATTTAGTTCCAAGAATTATTCTCTCAATCAATGGTGTAATAATTGTGAAAAGAACAAGTATTATTGAACCAAGAACTGGGCTATAATAAATACAGTCAGGACAACCAGTATGTGAGCAGTTACACAAGACAGCTTTAAGAATAAAATTACCTACGGTATATATCCATATTAAAAATGCTATTGTTGCTATAAATGCATGAAAGTAGGCTCTTTTTCTTTGATTAACTGGGTCTGTTGCATCAACATCGAGAACTGCAAAATAAGTCCAAACTGGAGTGATTACCGTAAGTAATGAAAGTAAAATTACATAATATGTTTTATAGTGAGGTGGAACTTCAGTGTTTGCACCAACTGCTAAATAACCAACAAGTGCTGTATAACCAGTTACAATTTCAGCAGGAATGTATTTGATTATTTTTTGAATGTAGCCGTCATCGTCTTTTACCGCAGGTCTATATGTAGCCATGATGATATATATTTTAATTGTTATTTAAAGTCCTGCATCAAGCCCACCTTTAAACCCAAGGAATTTATTTTTACTATCGTCATTTCCAGGAATAACAGGTCTATTATAATTAAAGGAATTAAAATCTCTCAAGAATATTTTCGTCCTTTGTTTTGGAACTGTAAGCTCTGGGTAGAAAACCACAAATGATAAAAGTCCTAAAACAATATTTATCATTGCAATAACAAAGTCACCAATAATTGAAGTTACAGCATTAATAATTTTGTCGAATGGAAAAGGAAGATTTGTGTCTAAGTATAAACTTCCGCCCATTTGTGCTGCTACTCTTACTCCACTAGATGTAAGAAGTTTAATGGAAATATTTGGTCTGCCTTTTACTGATAATGCTAAACTTCCACAAGACCACCCCCATGAACAATCCCAAAATTTACGAACACAAGCTTCAATTGAACCTCCGACATCAATGTTAACAGCACCAGTAAAAGAAGCATTTGGATTAATCGTTGCATTCGGATCAAAAAACTTTACCCAATAACAAGCTTTGCCACGAACTGCTGCCAAATCAAGCCAACCAGTACATTCGTGTTTAGGGGAAGGAATAACAGAATGAAAAATATTATCAAAGAAATATTCATTGATGGCTAGAGAATAGGCATCAGCAATAACTGATCTTGATTTCGCTACTTTCTTTTTTTCTTCTTTCTGAAAACCTTTAATTTTTGCTTGGAGGTCAAGGATGAATTTGTTGGTTCTTGCAAATGCCTTTTTAATTTCAGCATTTGTTTTGAGCTCAAGTTCTTCAAAGTCCTTTGGTGGTTTTTCATTTTTTGAAATTATTTTCATTATGCCACCACCTTTATCAATATCCTCATCCATTTTTGCTCTTAATTGTGTCATATATTTTTCAAATGAAGCTTGTAAGGTTTTTTCAGCTTTTGTTTTATCTATGCCCGCCCCAACTGTCATACAATTTTGTGATATATTGAATACGGAAGGGAGAATTGGTCTGTCCTTGATAACAGGTATTGGAATTCTAATATTTCTTACAAGTTTTGGTGCTTGTTCCGTTGCTAATACATTCAATGCAATAACAAACAAATCTGTAAATTTTTCTTGACACTCATCTAAGAGCTTTGCTTCTGTAAGGGGAAGTTTTTTTGCTTGTGCTAACAAACTCTTTGTAAGCTCCGAAGGATTTGAAACATCAAATCTTACTGCGGTAGGAATAAGCGTAACATAATATCCGTCTTGGTCATTGTTGAGAATTGCAAATGCTTCTGAATAAACTTTCAGTGATTTTAAGGTAAATTCCCAGGTAGGTGTTTCACCTGGTTTCGGGTGAAGTTTTGGCCATGTTAGCTTAATTTCAATAGTGTTGCAATAAACCTGAATTTTATTTTCTTCATCCTTCAACGCATCAAGTTCTGGTCCATCATGTTCTGATTCCAAACCATACCATCTGTCCTTGTTCCTAAATTCATTTGAGATAGTAGGGTCTTGGTAAGGTGGAAATTGAATTTGGAGTGGAGAGCTAATGTCAAGATTTACTTTAAATTCTCTCATGTCATTCTGGGTATTGAAAATCTTTTTGATTTCCTTGTGATACACTCGGTTGTCATTCTTGTGGTGTTGCTGAAGATAACTGTTAAGTCCAGCTTCATTGATTGATGCAATTATGTCCACATTTTGAGTGCCTACTTTGTTTAGGATGCTGTTCCAGATGTTTGGATAATTTGTTGTCATGATTTTTGGTTTTAATTGATAATAAATTGAATTGAAAATATATGATTGGTTTTTACTGTCCTTGGTTACAATTTGTGTTTGTAGTAAGTTAAAATTTAGAAATGTCAACTTGCTTTGCCCTTTAATTAATACATATTCAATAATTTTTAATAAACAGCTTTTAGGGACGCGCTTTTGATGAATTAACTTTATATTAGAAAGTTAATATGATGAAAACAATTATTTTTATTTTTTAATTAAGCTATATGTTAGGCTTACATAAAATCCTCTTTTCCATTCATCATATTTAGGTACTGTTTTATAAATATATGGCTCTGATGTTTTAGTAGTTGTATTGTTTGAACTAATGGTGTTTTGATTTAAATTATTGGTTACAATTACTGTTTCTGTTATTGGTGCATTTTTAGATGTCTTTGCTGGATCGATAGTCTCACCATCAGTAGATATAGTGTTAGAAAGTCTTGTAAGTTTTGCAAAAGCTAAACCAGCACTAAAACAGAATTCATTCTTTTTACCAAATGTAATATTGCCACCAAACATAAATCTCTGTTTCGCCTCAAATAATGATAGTGCAACTCCAGTTGATATGCCCATTTTAAATGATGGACAAATCACATAATTAGTATTTATTAAAGCTCCAAAGGCAATGTCATGTTTTTTTCTTCCTTCATTTATGATATTGGTACCGTCTGCACTTACAGAAAACTCTGGATTTACAAGGTTATTATAAAACAAACCAGAAGTGAAATTAAAAGGTTTTACATAATTTCGATTTCCTAATTCTATGTTTTTTTTTACTTCTTGTGTTGCATTAATCTTAACAATTACTTCTATTTCAGTAAAATCACCTTTTATTTCGATATCGGAAACCATTTTTGAATATACATGTTGTTTACTTTTATTAAGTAGTCCTAATGTTCCATTTGGCATTGGTATAAAGGCTTTTAGTATGTCTGGTATTTCATTTTTTTTTGTTATAAAAGTAATTTTGAAATCCATATTAATAATGGCTGTATCACTTAATAAATTTACAGTGATATTTTGCTTTTTACACTTACTCAAAGATTGGGTTGAAGAATTAAGTTGCAAAATGTGGTTTGTGTATGTTGCATTAATAGTGATTGTTCCATTATCACTTAAAGTAATACCATAACTTGCAATTAAAACATAGATAATCAAATAGACTCTTTTTTTCATTGTTATTTATTTTTCCCCCTACTTCTTTTCTTCAGCTTTTCGGGACGCGCTGTTTTATTTTAAAATTCTTTTTAGCCTACAATTTTTACAATCTGTGTTTTTGATTCTCCATTACCGTAAAGTATGGTAACATTGGTATAATGTTTTGTGCTTTGATTGTTGAGTTTAAATACAAAAGGTTTTACATTTATTTTTTTTTCTTCCACTCCTTCAATCACTTTTAGTTGCAGTAAAAGCACGGTGTCAATTAAACTTTTTTCTTTGGTGGGTTCAATAATAATATTGTCATCAAAGTGTTGGGTAATGATGGAACCAAAAATGATGAGTTCATTGGGCTCTGATTTTAAGTTTAGTTCAGCATCAAATGTTAAATGATGCATGGCCTTGTTCAAATAGGAGTCTTTTTTATTCTTAGGGCTGAATGCTGAAAACATGATTAATAGTTTATTAATTTTTCCATTGTTTGATGGCACAAATTTGATACATGATGTTCTGTCCTTAAATACAAAATGAGCAAATGGTTATTTTGAATTAGAATTCGGTTATTTTGATTTGGAATTTGGCAATTCATGCCTTTTTTATTTTTGGTACAAGTTTTTGCTATCACAAATCTTGAAAATAATATAACCAAAACACCCCCGTATTTTTACGGGTTTTTTACGGGTTTTTTACGGGGTATTTTTTTTAATAAAATGATAATTTTTTATTGAATTTGTGTCGAAAGGATTGTATTATATGAAATTTAGAACCAATTTGTAAAAGGTAATATTTCTAGGAAGTTTTATGCTTGAATGAAGTTTTTAATGTATATTTTTTTATTAGGAATTTTAAATTTCTCATAGCATTACTCAATTTCAACTTTTGTTTCACTAAAATGAGGTTTGGAATTTATAATCAATAATTTTTAATGCTTTTTTGTCTAAGCTTAAGCCATATTTGTCGTGTTTTTTACCCCCGTATTTTTACGGGTTTTTTAATGGCTCTTGAAATATTGTTAACCCGCTAAAAGCTTTGATATAGTTGATTTAACGTCAAAATATAATTTATTTAAATTGAAGTAATGTACTTTATTTACCTTGTTTTTAAGGATTCATTTGGTTATCTTAGCAAATGCAAAACAACTTAAATTTATTCATTTTTTAAAACGCCATTTTATGCCATTTAATCCTAATGCCAACCAATTAATCAGCTTAGAAGATGCTTCAAAATTAACTGCAAATTTCCGTAAGGCCAACCCAAGGGCTGTTATCGCGAATGCATATAATAAAAGACAAATGCAAGATTTACTGGCGCAAAATAATTGTGCTGGATTTAGGGTCTATAATGGGCTCGATGAAGAAGGTATGCAGCAATTGGTTTTTGTCGCTGTAGATGAAAATGGAGATGATTTGTATGAAGGTATTTTAATTGACAATTCACAACCTTGCCCAACAGCATGTTCAACTACCAACCCATTAAACACTAATACTTAATATGACGCTTGGTCTAGCTTCATTTCTTTCTACATTTTTTCCAACTTTGGGAGGCTTGATCACTTTTGCTAAAGCTGATGCTTTATTCAAAAGGTTTGCGATATTTATGTTTATCATTTGTGTCTTAGAATGTATAGGAAACTATCAATTTTATCACCACCAAAGCAATAAAATAGTTTATAGCATTTGTTTGTTATTAGAAACTACCCTAATTCCATTAATTGTTTTAAATAACTTTAAATGGAATTTAGTTAGGGTATTTATTGCAATTTCAATAATTGCTTTTTTGAGTTCTTTTTTTTTCAAACTTTTTCAGCGAGAGGCTATTCAAACCTTAGATACAGAATATAGAATTTATAGTTGTATTTTATTAATTTTATTATCGGGCATAATGATAATACAGGAAAGTAAAAATACAAACATCTATTTGCTTTTAAATCCAATATTCATTATGTCATTCTCTATTTTATTTTACTATGGAGTTAGTTTATTTGCTTATAGCGCATATCATTTAATTACTGAAACAAATTATGAGCACCTTTCTGGTCAAATTTGGAAAGCCCACTCAATAGTTAACATTTTTACCAATTTATCTTTTACTTACGCCATATGGTTGAGTTATCGTCAGAAAAAATTCTCATTGTAGCTATTGGTGCATGCTTAGGCGCTTCACTACTCATATTCTTTTTGGTTTGGGCATTAATTACTTATTACAATGCCATGGTGAAAAAACAAAAAGATTTAGTGAATACGATGATTGAAACACAAGAAAAAGAAAGACTAAGGATTGCGCGTGATTTGCACGATAATTTTGGAAATATTTTCACCATTATTCAACTCGAAATTTCTACTTTGAATGATATCCATGAAATTGATAAAATGAGAAATTCATTTATTCATTTAAATGATAATATTGAATTAGCTCGTAAACATCTTAAACATAATGTAACACAGTTGGCGCCTGGAAATTTAAAAAGTGTAAATTGGTTAAATGAACTTGAAAGATTTCAAGAAGTATTTGAAAATGCAAAACTAAAATTAATGATAGAAGTATCAGGGAAAGTACAGGTTTATAGTGAAATTAATCAAACTAATTTGCATCGAATTATTCAAGAATTAATTAATAATACACTTAAATACGCTAAAGCTAAAGTGGTTAAATTCTTTATCACCTTTACCGATAATCAATTGATATTGGAATTTATGGATGATGGAATTGGATTTAATATGGATGAAAAATCCAATGCTGGTTTTGGATTAAAAAGTCTTCAAGCACGCACTGATGCTATGCAAGGAAAATGCCTTTGTAATTCAAAAATAGGGGAGGGAACTTCTTGGACATTTACATTTTTGCATAAGCACTTATTGTAATTTATTATTTATAACCATAATCGTCAGTAAAATGGAGAATCTAAAAAAAATTAAAATTTTAATTGTTGATGATCACACCATTTTGCGCGATGGCCTCGAAAGAGCCTTAGGTACTAATCCAACAGTTGGGCTTGTAAAGCAAGCTGCAAGCGGAATAGAAGCAATAGAGATTATTAAAGATTTTGAACCAGAAATTATTTTCATGGACATTTTTATGGATGAAATGGATGGACTTGAAACTTCGGTCCGAATTTTAGAAATGAAACCTCAAATTAAAATTATTGCTTTCTCTCAATTCGATGATAAGGATCATATCACGGGTATGTTTTCGGCAGGGGTGAAGGGATATGTAGTCAAAACATCGGGTATAAGTGTTATTAATGAAGCCATTAAAACAGTAATGGAAGGTCGTAATTATTTCAGTAAGGAACTCTCAAACACGGTGTTTGGCGATATTAAAAGCAAACGTTCAAGCTTCAAAAATTATCATCTCACCCTGCGCGAAAAGGAAATACTAAATTACATTGCTAATGGTTTAAAAGTAAAACAAATAGCCCAAAATCTTCATATTTCTGAACGTACCATAGAATGGCACAAAAATAATTTAATGGAAAAATTGGAAGTTGAAAATACGGCTGCACTCATTAACAAGGCGAACAAAGAAAAACTAATTGACTAAAACTATTCGTCTTTTTTAGCGTTCTTCTTTTCCTTAGTAATTTCAGCCCCTTCCACTACTATTACAATTTCCCCTCTTATATTTTGGGTGTTGAAATATTGAAACAATTCCAATAATGTACCTCTTTTATTTTCTTCGTAAAGTTTAGTAATTTCTCTACTCACTGAGGCTTGTCGGTGCTCACCAAAAAACTCTATAAACTGCGATAGGGTTTTAATTAAACGATGTGGTGATTCATAAAAAACCATACTTCTTTTTTCATCCTTTAAACTTTCTAACCTACTCTGACGTCCTTTTTTAACTGGCAAAAATCCTTCAAAACTGAACCTCTCACATGGTAAGCCCGAATTTACTAAAGCTGGAACAAAAGCAGTTGCACCAGGTAAACTACAAACTTCAATGCCTTGTTTTATACAGGCTCTCACCAACAAAAAACCAGGGTCAGAAATACCGGGTGTGCCAGCATCGGTAATTAATGCCAAATCAATTCCACTCGCCAATTTATCGCATATGTCTGAAACCACTCTGTGTTCATTGTGCTGATGGTATGAAATAAATTTTTTTTCGATATTAAAGTGTTTGAGTAATTGCCCACTTTTTCTAGTGTCCTCAGCAATAACTGCTTCTACTTGTTGTAAAACTTCAAGTGCCCTTAAAGTAATATCTTTTAAATTACCTATTGGCGTGGCTACAATATAAAGCATATATTTTTGTAAGTATTACAATCTTTCTAAAGGTACGCAAACATCTTGTTCTCTTACATAACATTTTAGCTTGTCTTTGAACACCGAAGATTTATAAATTGATTTGCCAAGTAACATTCTTACACATTCTTGGATGCCTTCAATAATGGAAGGATGAGGATGCATCATCACCGCGAGTTCTTCAATACCTTGGTTAGTGTGTATTAAATAAGCCACAGCCTGAATAGCACTTGAGGCATGTTCGCCTACAGCACGCATACCAAGCAATTTCATTTCAGCATCGTTGGTGACAATTATTTTAAAAAATCCATTGGTTTTCCTCATTGCAATAGCTCTTGCAATACATGAGAAATCAATTTTTGCTACCTTCACCGATATGCATTTATCCATAGCTTCTTGCTCACCCATACCAACTGACGCAACTTCGGGATTTAAAAACATGATAGTTGAAATGTTGCTATATACCAATGGCTTTACATGATGTCCGTACATCCTTGCAACTGCATGTCTACCTTCTCTTTCACCAACATTAACAAGCGCAATGTTGGCACTTAAATCACCAGCTACATAAATGTTAGTTGCTGTTGTTTGAGTATCATCTTCTTTTACATAACCTCTTGGCGTTAATTCAACACCTGCGGCATCTAAATTTAAATCTTCTACATTGGGAACACGACCAATTGAGATAAGTGCATGTTCAACTTCAAAACTTTCAAGCGTTCCATCATTATATTTTAATTCATAATGAACACGGCCATTGATTTCTTCTATTTTATTTAAACTAGAGTTTTTATGAATCACAACCCCGTTCTTTTCTAAATTATCCATTACAGTTAATGCAACATCTTCATCTTCAAATGGCAAAATACGATCTCCCTTGTCAATTAAAAACACTTTTGTTTTCCCTAAATTTGAAAATATGGTGGCAAACTCACAACCAATAACCCCAGCTCCAACAACAACTAAACTTTCGGGAAGCTTATTAAAATTGGCAATGCCATCACTTGTTACAATTATTTTTTCATCCACTGGTATATTTTCTACTTTTCGAGGACGACTGCCAGTGGCAATAACTACATTTTCGGCATAAATAATTTTGTCTTCATTTTTTTTCTGAATCAATATTTGATGATTATCAATAAATGATGCTTTCCCTTTTTCGTAATAAAATAACTTGCTTTCTGTTTCCTCGTGCAATAATTTCATGTGCACAGTCATTTGAAATTTTCTGTCAAACAAGGCTTCATCCACCATTTTCATCATTCCTTCAAAACTTGCATGATTCACTTTTGTTTCTTGCCTAATTTGCATTATTTTTTGTGAATACTCCCACATGGTTTTACTCCACAATGCACCATTATATAATCCGGCTCCGCCAATTTTATCCTTTTCAATAAGTAACACTTTTTTACCAAAATCAATGGCTCGCATGGCAGCCGCATATCCCGATGGGCCTCCTCCAATTACACATAAGTCGTATTTATCCATTGGTGCAAATTTATGCATAAAGGTATTAAATTTATCTTTAGCAAGCTAGTTTTTATTGTAAATATTTAAGTTAAAAAATTGACTATTTAATACAAAGTTCATTTAAATCAACTTTGCATACATTTAAATCTACCTCATTTAAAATGCCTTTTACTACCCCTTTACAACTGTGCTGCCAAATGGTCCAATCGTCCCAACCTTTAGGTATGGAGGGCTCTTCACGTAGTCGATAATCAGCAATCCATAGATGATAATCATTATTCATATCTTTAAAATAGGGACCAAATTGTTTATTCCAAAAGCTTGCATTGGTATATATTATTGGCTTTACATGTAATTCGTCATCAATGTACTTAATCATTTCCTTTAATCGTTTTGCTACAAGTGCTGGTTTTACTTGCCTGTAGGCTCTGCCATTTTCAACATCAATAACTGGTAGTAAATTTCCTTTTTCTAAATTTGCTACACTCAAAAATAATTTAGCTTGATCAATGCCCGAGTTTTGAGGCCTAAAGAAATGATAGGCACCTTTTTTAACTCTTGGGTTAATTTTCGACCAAAAAGTGGCGAATTTTGGGTCAGTTAAAGTAACACCTTCTGTAGCTTTACATATAATAAAGTTAATATTGGTGTCTATTTTTTCCCACATAATTGTTTGGTACCGACTTATATCAATTCCAAAACTATAGGTGGCCTCATGTGCTGTGCCCCTGCTAGTAATTTGAATATTTTCAACATTGTTGCGTGCATCTAACACCCCTATAAAGGTTAAAAACAGCAACAATACTTGGCCCCTCATTTTGAAATAATTAATTATAAATTTTAGAACCTGCAAAATAGCAACATATTATCTTTTACTTTCCTTTATTTGTTTGGTGATATCAACATAATTATGTTTATAATATTTAACCTTGGAATGACCCCATTTTTCTCTTCATTTCTACGTTTAGTTTTTCCAAATTTTATTTTGGCTTTTACTAAGTATTGATTTTGTTTAAATCATAGTATTATATTTGAACCTTTAATGCTTTGTTATGAAAGATTTTTGGAAAAATTATAAAGGCTATTTTGTTGATATTTGGCAATATTTAATAATCATCATAATTATGATACTTGCTGCTATTTTTATTTTATGATGGATTACACAAATGAACTTGAAAAAGCAGTAAGGAATAAAGAGTTAAATGCAAAAATTATTCAAAAACTTAAAAGAAAGAAACCATCCAATTTAGATGAGGTTTTTCATGAATTGCATGAACGTGTTTTTGAAGAAATTGATTGTTTAAAATGTGCCAATTGCTGCAAAACAACCAGCCCCATTTTCTATATGAAGGATATTGAACGCGCTTCAAAGGCAATTCGTATTAAACCAATTCAATTTATTGAAAATTATTTGACCATTGATAGTGATAATGATTATGTATTGAAATCAGCGCCTTGCCCATTTTTAGATCATGAAAATTATTGTTCTATATACAAGGATAGACCAACCGCTTGTCGCGAATATCCTCACACCGACCGAAAAAGAATGGTTCAAATTTTAGATATTACCTATAAAAATACCTTAATTTGTCCTGCTGTTGCAAGAATTTTTGAAAAGTTAAATGATTAAGTAGAAAAATATTCAATGAAATATTACATCTTTAGTGCCTTGGTTATTATTTATTCCTTTACGCTCTTTTCTTGCAAAACAAAGCCAGTTTCAACATCCCCAAAAAATCAACAAACTATTGAAAATACCAATAACAATCAAGTTACTGTTTACCCCACTGAACCTGGTACATGTATGATTCAAGGTGTACTCATCAAGTTGCTTCCCAATGATGCATCACTAGAAGATGAGCCATGTAAATCATTTCCTTGCAAGGGCTTGGTTGTAATTACCAAATGTCGTGCATGTGGATTTGGTATTAGCAATAAGCCAATCGAAGGAGATACTTTGGAAGTTAAGTTTTTGCATTCTACGGTCTCCTCCGATGAATTTAAAGGTGTATATCCTGCTAAAGTAGTATTACCTGGTTTAAAATTGGACCAACTATTTGAGGCTCAAATCAAAATTAAGTTAAGTCCAGGAGAGATATTAAAATATGAAATTGCCAACTATGAATTGATACATTAAAAGAATGTGTATTTTTACTTTTTCAAAACTAACGCATGATGAAATTTAAATTACAATTAATACTTATTTTACTTTTTTCTTTCGGAAAATTAGGCTTATCGCAAAACGCACCTCAATTTGGTAGCCCCGATAATCCTGAAGGCAGGTCGGCATGGGAACTTAAAAGACTCGCTGATCCTGAAACGGGCAAAATTCCTTCCCATATGAGAGAAAGAGAATTAATGTTTGCTAAAACCTTACCTCGTGATAATGAAATTTTTAATAGAGCCGAAAACATCAACTGGCATTCGCGTGGACCATGGAATGTTGGTGGTATTACTCGCGCATTAGCAATGGATGTAAATGATGAAAACACCCTATTGGCTGGTACCAATGCTGGGGGTGTATGGCGAACTACTAATGGTGGACAAACATGGACACAAATTACACCAAAAGATGATTATCATGGTATTACATGCATCTCACAAGATAAAAGACCCGGTCATACCAATGTTTGGTATTTTGGCTCAGGCGACCCTTATTGCAGTGCTAGTGCAGGTGGAGCTTTTTACTCAGGAAATGGGGTCTATAAATCGTTAGATAATGGTTTAACTTGGTCCCAACTTTCTTCTACGGCATCCCCAGCACTAACTTTTGATAGCAATTGGGATGTTATTTATAAAGTCATTGCTTATCATAAAGATACTATTAATGATGTAGTGTTTGCAGCAACTTATGGGAATATTTTTAAAAGCATCAATGGTGGAAATACTTGGACAGTTGTAAAAGGTAATGGCACTTCTTTTTGGACAGATGTGAATGTAACACCCAATGGAGTAGTTTATGCAACCCTTGGTAGTGATGGAGGTGGCAAAGGAATATGGCGTTCACCTGACGGTGTAAATTTTACTAATATTACTCCACCCAATTTTGCTACTACATATGAAAGAATTGTTTCTACATACACACCTACGAACGAAAATGTGGTTTATTTTTTAGCTAATACACCAGGCTTTGGAACACCCGATACCAATTATTTAGGAAATGTAGAGTGGAACAGCCTTTGGAAATATACTTACCTTTCGGGAAATGGCGACAGCGCTGGCGGAATATGGGAAGATTTAAGTAATAGCTTACCAACCCATGGCGGACCATTTGATAAGTTTTCTTGTCAAGGTTCATATGATTTAGTAATTAAAGTAAAACCCGATGATCCCAATGTAGTTTTTATAGGCGGAACTAATTTATATCGCTCTACCAATGGTTTTGCTGATGCTTCAACCAATCGCTTTGTTGGAGGTTATAAAGAGGGCACAACATTACCTATTGTACTTGGTTATGATAATCACCATCCCGACCAACATGAAATCTTATTTTATCCTTCTGACCCAAATAAAATGTTGAGTGGCAATGATGGAGGTGTTTTTAGAACCAATAATTGCATGCAAGATACTATGCAATGGACATCTTTAGATAATGGTTATTTAACCACTATGTTTTATACATTAGCTATTGATCATGGCACACCTGGAAATGATATCGTTATTGGCGGTGCACAAGATAATGGAAGTTGGTTTACTAACGATACGGTTTTAACCAATCCTTGGGTAACACCTAGAGGCGGTGATGGTTCATTTTGCGCCATTGCAGATGGTAGAACCTCTTATTATTTTTCAATTCAAAATGGTAAAATGATGAAAGCCAATGTCGATAATAATGGTAATATCACTTCATATGCTAGAATTGATCCAATTGGCCCCGGTGATAGTTATGAGTTTATTAACCCTTTTGCATTAGACCCCAATAATAACAATATAATGTATTTGGCTGGAGGAAAATATTTATGGAAAAATTCTGATTTAAGTGGTATACCAATGATAAATAATTGGGATTCTATTAGTACCAATTGGTCACAGTGGCCCGATTCGGTGCCTGTTGCAAATGCAACAGTTACAGCATTGGGAATTTCCAAAAATCCAGCTAACAGAGTTTATTATGGAACAAGTAAAAAAAGATTATATCGCGTTGACAATGCCAATTCAGGTACCCCAAGTCCATTTGATGTTACCAGCAGTATCACGCCAAATGTTTTTCCAGCAAATGGCTTTATTAACTGTGTTGCAGTGGATCCTGATGATGCCGATAAGGTAATGGTAGTGTTTTCAAATTATTCGGTTTATAGTGTTTATTACTCCGAAAATGGAGGTGCAAGATGGCGTAAAGTGGCTGGAAATTTAGAGCAAACAGCTACTGGTTCGGGCAATGGGCCTAGTGTAAGATGGGCTAGTATTATTCATCCTCCTCAAGGAGGAACTGCCTATTTATTAGGAACTAGTACTGGATTATATGCTACTGTAAATCTTGATTCAACCAATACCATATGGGTGCAATTGGCTGCCAATGATATTGGAAAAGTTGTAGTGTCTATGATGGATTACCGCGAAAGTGATGGAAGGTTATTAGTGGCTACGCACTCTTCAGGGATGTATTCTACCTATATTACTAATGTGGAGCAGATTCCAAACTTAACTAACTTAAAAAAGATAAGTAATGAATACTTAGTTGGCATATACCCGAACCCTACAAGTGGAATGGTTAATGTTGATTTTTCTATTGAAAAAGATCAAAAGGTGGGGTTTTCAATTTTTGATGCCATGGGAAGAGCAATTCATCATGAAAATCCAAAAAAGTACGCTTCCGGAAAACACATCATTAAACAAAATTTAAACCATTTACCCAAAGGAACTTATTACTTAAAAATTAACTTTGATGACAAAGAAATTAACAAACTGCTTGTTTTAGAATAGCTTGTATTTTTAAAATCATTCTAAATTAGCAATTTGAAAAATCGTTAATAAAATCCTGATGGCTATCAAAAATATTTTTTTACTTTTACGCGCTGAAAATAAATTAACAAACTTTATATGTCAAGTCACGCTGCTACAACACAAGTAAAATCCCATTGGGGCGGAGGTGGAGTTTCCCCTCTTGGTGCAAGTTATGGAAAGCTATATATGTGGTTTTTCCTTGTTTCCGATGCATTTACTTTCTCAGGTTTATTAACTGCATATGGTTTTATGCGCCATAAATACACCGATTTTTGGCCAAACCCAGGGCATGTGTTTCACCATTTCCCATTTTATGATGGAAGTATTCCATTAGCCTATGTAGGTTTAATGACATTTATCCTCATTATGAGTTCGGTTACAATGGTATTGGCCGTTGAAGCTGGACATCGTAAGCAAAATAAAGAAGTAGCTAAATGGATGCTATTGACCATCATTGGTGGTTTAATGTTTGTTGGCTCTCAAGCTTGGGAGTGGTACAACTTTATTACTGGTACTGCAGAAGGTGCTGTAAGAAATATTCTTGTTGATGGTGTTTGGCAAGATCAACTGATTCATGGAGCTAATCTCCAATACAACGAATATGGCTTACCAGTTTTCGGTGATTTCTTTTTCTTTATCACTGGTTTTCATGGTTTTCATGTATTTAGTGGTGTAGTCATCAACTTCATCATTTATTTGAATGTAATTAATGGCACTTACGAAAAACGTGGACATTACGAAATGGTTGAAAAGGTTGGTTTATACTGGCATTTCGTGGACTTAGTTTGGGTATTTGTATTTACCTTTTTCTATTTATTGTAATAACTTAATTTTAATATAAAAAAATCCTTATGGAATTTAACGATGGCTATCCTTCATACGAAACAATGGCTCTTCACGATGAAGAGCATGGTAAACATGTTCGTAAAGTAATCTGGAAGGTTTTCTGGATTATGCTTGGTGTAACTTTATTGGAATTATTTGTCGGCTTTAAAGCTGAGGACCTACATTTAGGTAAAACCTTCCTAAAAATATTTTTTATTGGCTTAACTATTGTTAAAGCAGCTTACATCGTTATGTCTTTCATGCACTTAGGCGATGAAGTAAAAGCATTAAAATGGACGCTACTTGGTCCTTTTATTGTGCTAATTTTGTATTTAGTATTTATGGTAGATTTAGGTGAAGGTAATTATGCTAAAAGCAGAAGATATGTAATGGATAAAAACGTTACAAATGCACAACATCATGAGGCGGGTGCTGCACACGAAGGCAGTGAAGCTCATCATTAATTTTTAAACTTATCTCTAGTAGATTTGTTTAAATAACATGATTAAAAATAACAAAAACAAAAAGGTCTTTTTCCTTTCCATTTTTATAATCCCATCACTTCTGTGTTTGGGATTTTATTATTTTGCAATTCGTAAACCATTATCAAAAGGCAAAACAAATATTTTTGTTAAACTGCCACATTATGGAACTGCCTCAATTAATTCCTCAGGCGATTCCATATTTTATTGCATTCCAGAATTCTTGTTTACCAATCAGTATAATAAAAAAGTTAACTCTGAATCACTCAAAGACAAAATTTTTATTATTTGTGTAAGTAACTATAATGATGATGTTTCCAATCAAATGGCTGCTCAGTTATATCGGGTTCAAGATAAATTAAGCTACTTAAAAAAAGATTTCAAAATTATTAATGTACTAAAAAATATAGAAAACGATACCATCCAAAATCTCTTTGAATTTGCCAAAAAGGTTCATGCAGAAGAAAAAATTTGGCATGTTGTTGCTGGTAATAAGCAAGAAATTTTTAATGTTTTTGAAACCAACAATGTAATTTCAAACAATGCAAAATCATTAACGGAAAGTAATGAAATACTATTAATTGATAGAAACAAAAATATACGAGGCCACTATAATGGCACCAATTTAAAAGAAGTAAACAGACTTATTGATGAGGTAATGGTCTTGGCAGCTGAATACGGTAAAATTAAAAACATGTAGCATATTTTAATTATGAATGATAAATTAACTTTTAGAATTGTCTTAGGGGTATCCATTTTTGTTTTTGTTGCTGTTGTTATCTTAAATCGAAAAATATTACCAGTTCCTGATGTTATACCTGATTTTGTTTATCAACTACCCAAGTTAAACGCATTTATAAATGGAACGTGTAGCATACTATTAATGGTTTCATTATATTTTATCAAACAAAAAAATATTGAGGTACATAAAAAGCTAAATATTGCTGCTTTTATTTTATCATCCCTCTTTTTAGTTTCTTACATCACCTATCATTGGTTAGCCCAAGAAACCTCATTTCCTCATGATAATCCTATGCGTCCAGTATACTTAATAATTTTAATCAGTCATATCATTCTTGCTGCCTTGGTTTTACCTATGGTACTCATGTCATTCTATTATGGTTTGAAAATGGATGTAATTAAACATCGCAAATTAGTACGTTTTGCTTTCCCAATTTGGTTGTACGTTACTATTACTGGTGTAGTGGTTTATTTAATGATTTCGCCATTTTATCAAAATTAAAATTGTATTTTTGTAATCATGAAACGAATCGCATTTTTAAGCCTTTTTTTACTGTTAATTTTATTTTGCATTAATGCAGATGTATTAGCACAAGGCTGTGTACAGTGCCGTATGGGTCCTTCTTCAAATTTAGAATCTGGTGGTAATGTTGCTCGTGGTATTAATTCTGGAATATTGTACTTAATGTTGATTCCTTATTTATTAATTATGTCTATTGTTGGCTACGTGTTCCGTAAGCAAATCAATGGAAAATGGACTTTAATTAAGGACTATTTCAATAGAAAAGCCCTTACACACTAAGAATTCTTATTTTTATATTAATACATCAAACAGACGCGATGGTGTCTTTCAATGGATAGCATGTGTTGAGAATTTTACTTTAATCAATTTTTTACAAATTTCTTAACGCCAACGCTTCCATCATGTGATAATAGGTGAATAAAATATACCCCACTATTTAGCATTGAAATATCAATGCCTTGCTGACTGATATTTTTAGAAGGTAATTGTAGCATTAACTCACCTAATGTATTGTAAATCAAAATTGATCTAATTATACTTTGATTATCTTCAATAATTATGTTTTCATTTGCTGGATTAGGAAATATTTTTAATTCATTAGTGTTATTAATGCTCTTTATCCCCTGAGGTGCATTATTACATGATAAAGGGTAAAAATATTGATTTAATTCAACAGGATTGGTTGCTTGTTGATTAGAGCTAGTCAATAAATTTCCACAAGAATCGTAGCTGTGCGTAGTATACTGATAGTTTTGCCATGCATTGATAACCCAGGATTGATATAATGCACTAATTTCATTTCCAAATGTGTCGTATGTAAAGGTATTATTCGAATTATTAACCCAAATACTGCCATTCAATCTAACCGACATTAAATTGAGTAAATTTCCGTTGGCATCATAAGTAAAGGTATATTCATATTGGGTTGGGTTTAAAGTTCCTCCCCAATAATTATAAAACATATTAATTAATAAACCATCAGCGTTATAAATATTGGTTTGTGTGGAATGAAAGCCATAAACCCATATCGCACTATCAGGCCACCACCATTGTTCGGCAGAACTGATGTTAGTGCCAAGAGAATCCCAAGTATAAACATCTTGCTTATAATTTTCCCATGTAGATGTACTGTCAACCCATTTTTGAGTTAATTTTATTAAGGGGTTCTCATTATTGTCAAAGGTGTTTATATATTTATATTTATTTATCCACGAAAGCGAGGAATTGTTCCAAAACTGATTAATATGACTTAGGTTATTACCATAAGCATTCCAAGTGTAATCAATGTATTGTTGACTATTAACCCATAATGAGTTGTTGTTATCCCAATTTTGTGGTAAGAAACTTGCCATGCTTCCACTAGCATCATAAGTATAATTTTCTTGTGATGAATTAACCCAAATTGATGATGCATTGTTCCAAACCTTCCTTAATAAATTGACCATATTGCCATTACCATCATAAGTTAAGGTGTATAAGGTGTTATTAATCCACGTTAAGTTATTTGTATTCCAAGTTTGATTCAGAACATTGTTTATACTTCCATCTGAATTGTAAGTAAATCTTTGTACTCCATATAAAATTGAATCATAGCTAATATATATACTATCTGGTAAACATAAACATCCTGTATCTCTTACATTTTTAAAGGTTTCAAATTTGTTTGACTTAATAAAACTATGGTTATCAATTTCATAATTTAAAAAAACATCGAAAATAGACTTGTTTCGTTTTTTTTGCGATTGCTCAATTGGCTTTTGCGCTATTGATTGAACGGTTGAAATACAGAATAAAAATACTATCCAGTGTTTTAACTTTGTTTCCATAAACAGTTAATTTAAAACAAATATATATAAATCATTTTTAAAAGTAAAGTAGGAAGCATAAATAAAAAATGATGTTTTTGTGAAATAAACTACTCTAATAAAGCAAGGTAATGGCTTATATTAATTCACATTTGCAGTCTAAAAAATATCTTTAATTTGGTTTAGGTTTATGTTAATCAAAGAAATCCAAATCATACTAAATTGTGGTTTTATTAGCGTCTTATTATATCAGCATTGAATAGTGGATAAACTTATTGATTTCAAACGGATAAGAATTTTTAAATTAATATTTTTGTTGCTTATTAGTAATCTTGAAAATATTAAACACTAAATATTTATTCCAAATCATTTTCTTTGCTTGTCAATTGGTATTTGCGCAAATTTCTCAAGCTCAATTATTTGATACCATTAAATCTGATATGAAAACTAAGCCAGTTTTTCATTATAAGTTGGACAGTAGAAGCGCCTTTATTGGAAATCGGAATGCCAATGTTTGGGGAATTAAAATGGGAATTGGTTATAATAAGAGAATTAGATTTGGAATTGGGTATAATTATTTAAAATCTCGATTGCCAGCAAAAGTTAATCTTATCTCACCCCAAACTGGCGAACCAATTAAAACCAGACTTAGACTGAGATACATAAGCTTTTATACGGAGTATGTATACTTTAAAAAAAATAAATGGGAACTGTCGGTACCTGTTCAATTAGGAATTGGTTCAACAAAATATGTTGCCTTTACTGATCCTAACGAAAATTATCAATCAAAAGGACATTTAATTGTGCTTTATGAGCCTTGCTTGAGCGTGAATTATAGAATAGTTCCATTTATTGCCGTTGGTACTGAAATGGGATTAAGATTGGCATTGGTTAAAAATAGAAGTGTTAATGAACAAATAACTGCACCAATTTATGTTTTTAAAGTGTTAATTTATTGGGCAGATATGATTAATTATTTTTGGCCAAATAATAAAGTTCCCAAACCAATTATGGATTTATTATAATCCAATTTATATACATCTTAGCTATTATATTTCCTCAATATTAAGTTTAGGTTAAGCAAATTTAATTAAACAAAAAGTAAGCTAAATTTTACTTTTAAAAAAGTTTAATTAATATGTCCATATTCAATATCCGTTTGGTTTGTATTAATAGCACTACCGAATCAATTATTTAAAAACTGTTTCTTCATATTAGGGTCTAACTATGCAAGGTTAATATTAAGAAATCGTTAAATGACACTGTAAAATCACAATAACAAAGTGCTTTTGTACTATCTTTGCATTAAATTAAGTTACACAACTTAAATGCCTTAATTATGAATAAAGAAGATATTAAAATATTGATTGTTGATGATGAAACTGATATCTTAGAATTTTTAAGCTACAATTTAAAACGCGAAGGTTATCAAGTATTTGTTTGTGATAATGGCAAAGAAGCAATTTTAAAAGCCAAAGAAGTTTTACCTCAGCTTATATTACTTGATGTAATGATGCCTGAACTTGATGGTATTGAAACGTGCCGACAAATTAGAAGCGAAAAAACACTTTCCGAAACTTTAATCGCTTTCCTCACTGCACGAAATGAAGATTATTCACAAATTGCAGGATTCGATGCGGGTGCTGATGATTATATCAATAAGCCTATTAAGCCAAGAGTTTTAATTAGCAGAATTGCCGGAGTGCTCAGACGTTTTTTAAATAACGATAGTAATATTCAAGAAGACATTGGAGGTTTAGTTTTAGACCGCGAAAAATTTATAGTTTTTAAAGAGGGAATCCCTGTAAATTTGCCTAAAAAAGAGTTTGAATTAATGGCATTGCTTATGTCTAAACCTGGAAAAGTATTTTTAAGAGAAGAAATATTAGATAAAGTTTGGGGTGGCGATGTAGTGGTTGGCGACCGAACCATTGATGTACATATCCGAAAATTAAGAGAAAAGTTAGGCGAAAACTATATCAAAACAATTAAAGGAGTTGGTTATAAATTCGACCTATAACCCTTTTTTTTTAAACATTATAACTTATCACTTTAGTTATTTATATTTGCTTGTACAATAAAACAACTTGAACAAGTTTACTCCACGAAATATTGCATTAGCTGTTTCAATTATTATTGCCATAATTGTAGTATTATTATTAATAATTACCGACCCTTTACCATTTAACCAAAGTAGTCATGTTCAACTCATATTTGTTGGTCTTGGCACGCTTGCTGTTTCATATTTACTGCTTTTTGCTTCTTTAAAAATATTAATTTACGATAAAATAAAAAGTATTTACACCACTATTCACGATTTAAAGGCTTCGAAAGATTTCAGCATGGAAAATCTAGATTTAGGCGAAGACATTTTTAAAGAAATTAATACTGATGTACAACAATGGGCAGTGAGTAATAAAAATGAAATCGAACAATTAAAAAAGTTGGAAGCATACCGAAGAGAGTTTGTTGGTAATGTTTCTCACGAACTCAAAACACCTATTTTTAATATTCAAGGTTATATTCTTACGCTTCTGGATGGCGGATTACAAGATGAAAAAATTAATGTAGATTATTTAAACAGAGCTGCCAAAAGTGTGGAAAGAATGATTTCTATTGTGGAAGATTTAGACACTATTTCTCAAATGGAATCGGGTGAGCTGAGCTTATATTTCGAAAAGTTTGATATCGTAGCTCTTGTAAATGAACTATTTCTGGGTCTCGAAATGAAAGCTTCTTCAAAGAATATTAAACTTAAATTTGCTGAAAATTACAACCGTCCAATTTATGTTTCAGCCGATAAAAATCATATTCGCCAAGTGGTTACTAATTTAATTGTAAATTCAATTAAATATGGAAAAATTGATGGTGTTACTCAAGTGAAATTTACTGATTTATATCAACATCTTGTAGTTGAAATTAACGATAATGGTATGGGAATTGCAAAACATCACCTACCGCGCATTTTTGAACGATTTTATAGGGTTGACAAGGGACGTTCACGTGACCATGGAGGAACAGGTTTAGGATTAGCCATTGTTAAACATATTATCGAAGCTCATAACCAAACCATTGATGTTAAAAGTACTGAAGGTGAAGGAACAACATTTACATTTACACTCAAAAAAGTTTAGTAATTGTGTGGCAAAAAATCTTTCGTAAGCTATTAACTCCATTCATAAAACCAATATTTAAAATTTACTTAAGCTCAAATAAAGAGTATAAGTCAAATCCCTTTTCACTTACAATTTTAAAAGGGGTTTTTCATCCTGGGCTATTTTTTAGCTCTAAATATTTGTTGAAGCATTTATCAAAGTATGATTTCAACAATAAGCGTGTTATTGAGGTTGGTGCTGGTAGCGGATTAATTTCTTTTCATTTAGCGCTACATGCAAAAGAAGTACTTGCAATTGAATTAAGTGATATTGCAGTTCAAGGATTAATTATCAATCAAAAAAAAAATAAACATTTATTAAAACAAAATGTACTTAAGATTGTAAAAAGTAATCTTTTTGAAAAACTTGAAAAATCGGAGTTTGATTATATAATTGTAAATCCACCCTATTTTCCTAATGAGGCCAGAAGCGAAGAAGAACTTGCTTGGAATTGTGGTAAAAACTTTGAATACTTTTTTGCTTTCTTTGAAAATGTTAAATTCTTTATGAATAAAAATAGCAAAATTTTAATGGTGCTTTCTGACCAATGTAACATCAATAAAATCAAGCAAATTGCTCATGAAAACAAATTTAATGTAGCAATTAAAGATAAAAAAAGTTTTTTAATTGAAAACAATCTTATTTTACAGTTTGCGCTTTCTTAAGTAACAGTATTAATTTGGCGTTTACAACAATTAATTAATTTGCAAATATTTGTCCATTACTGCCAAAATAGTATTTATTTTGTACTAAATATTAATTTTTGAAAGTTGTAAAATATATTACTCATAAAGATATCAATAAACAAGCTTGGGATAATTGTTTGGATAATGCTTCCAATCAATTAATTTATGCCTATTCATGGTATCTAGACGTTGTTTCTCCTGAATGGGATGCGCTCGTTCTAGGAAATTACGAAGCTATTATGCCTTTGCCTCAGCGCAAAAGATTTACTATTGCTTATTTAGCTCAACCATTATTTACTCAACAATTGGGCGTATTTTATGCAAATATGGAACACATGAATGCAACAAATGATTTTATTGCGGCAATTCCTGATAAATTTAAGTTAATTGAAATTAATTTAAATACATTTAATATCACTTCAAATGCAACATTTAGCATAAAGTCCAATATTACATGTCATCTTGATTTATCTCAAACCTACGAAAATTTGCAAAACAATTATAATGAACAAATAATTAGAAACATTAAAAAGGCAGTTAAAAATAAGCTTATCATTGACAATGAAATTACGCCTCAAATCGTTATTGAATTATTTAAAACTAATAGAGGAAAGAAAATAAAAAACTTCAAAAAGAAGTCTTATGTGCTTCTTAATAAATTAATAAACGTACTTAAGGATAAAAAAATGGTTAGTTGTGTTGGGGTTAAAAATCAAAATGGTGTTTATATTGCTGGCGCAATTTTTTTGAAACAATTTGAAAATGCTATATTTTTGTTTTCTGGCGCTAATCAAGAAGCCAAAGAGCTAGGTGCAATGAGTTTCCTAATTGATAGCTATATTAAATCAAATGCTAATACTTCACTATTACTCGATTTCGAAGGCTCCAATAACAAAAACCTTTCTCGCTTTTATCTTGGTTTTGGGTCCAAAATTGTAAATTATTATTCTTTACGAAAAAACAATTTACCTCAAATAATCAGATGGGTGAAGGGATAAGGAAATATAAAATTGAATTTATTTATGTACTTTAATATTACAAAGCTTGGCAATAATTAATTCAATAGCTTCTTGGTTAATGAAAAAGCGAATGCATCAAATTGAGCTTTTTATGAAATATCCGCTTGAGGTACAACGAGAGGGATTGAACAAATTATTAAAAGCAGGTGCTGAAACTCAATGGGGCAAATTGTATGATTACAAAAGTATCGATAATCCCAAAATGTTTTCCGAAAGAGTGCCTTTACAAGATTATGATAGCCTTAAACCTTATATTGATAAAATTCGAAAAGGCGAACAAAATGTACTTTGGAATACTGAAATAAAATGGTTTGCAAAGTCTTCGGGTACAACAAATGATAAAAGTAAGTTTATACCAATAAGCAATGAATCATTAGAAGAATGTCACTTTAAAGGTGGTAAGGACATGTTGAGCATTTATTGTAATAATTTTCCAGAAGCACAGCTATTCACTGGGAAATCGCTTACACTTGCCGGAAGCCTCCGAAATGTTGAAGGTCTTGAAACTGTTTATGATGGCGATCTTTCAGCTGTGATTGTTCAAAACTTACCATTATTAGCTGAGTTGGCAAGAACTCCTAATTCTGAAATTACTTTAATGGATGGATGGGACCAAAAAATTGAACTCCTTGCTAATGCAACTATTAATGAAAATGTAACAAGTTTAGTTGGCGTTCCTTCATGGATGCTAATTTTACTTAGATATGTACTAGATAAAACAAATAAGAAGAATCTTCATGACGTGTGGCCAAATCTAGAAGTGTACTTTCATGGCGGAATCAATTTTAATCCTTATCTAAATCATTTCAAAAATATTATTCCTAATAATATTTTCTATCTCGAAACATACAATGCTTCTGAAGGATTTTTTGGAATACAAGATCAAATAAACTCCAAAGACTTTTTGCTCATGCTTGACTATGGCATCTATTATGAGTTTATCCCTTTTTCGCAAAATTCCAGCAACAACCCTAAAGTCATTTTATTACAAGAGGTCGAGTTAAATACTGATTATGCTGTAGTTATCTCAACAAATGGTGGTTTATGGAGATATCAAATTGGGGATACAATCCAATTTACTTCACTTAATCCTTACAGATTTAAAATTGTGGGTAGAACAAAGCATTTTATTAATGCCTTTGGTGAAGAATTAATGATTGATAATGCTGAACAAGCACTTTTAATTGCTTGTGAGAAAACTAATGCGGCAATTATAGAATATACAGCCGCACCAATCTTTTTTGACGATAAAAATAGTGGAAGTCATCAATGGATTATTGAATTTGAAAAATCTCCCGATGATATTAATTTCTTTGCAGAATTGCTTGATAATGCCTTGAAAAATTTAAACTCTGATTACGAAGCAAAACGTTTTGGAGACATTTTACTCAAAAATCCGCAAGTAATTCAGGCAAAAAAAGGTACATTCTTCAATTGGTTGAAAAGTAAAAACAAATTAGGCGGTCAATTTAAAGTGCCACGTCTATCAAATGAAAGAAAAATTATTAGTGAAATTTTAAGTCAGATGAATAATGATGCTTAAAAAAAAGTGGAATATATTTTTATCTCTTTTGCTTTGCCAATTTATAGGGCTATCCCAAAATCCCTGGGCTAGCTTAAATTTAATCAAATCAATTGAAATATCTTCTCAGTTTATTTCAACCGACAAACTAGGAAACCTTTATATTACTGCCAATCAAGAAATTTTAAAGTATAATGCCAATGGCGATTTATTGCAAAAAAACTCGGTAAAAAGTTTCGGAAATATACACTCCATAGATGCTAGTAATCCCATGAAAATTCTTACTTTTTTTAAGGATTACAACAAAATTATTTTTCTAGATAATATGCTTTCGGTAAGTGAAAATACAATTGATTTGTCAACATTAAACTTAGATCAAGTAACACTTGCTGGCAGCTCTCATGATAATGGAATGTGGGTCTATAATAGTATCAATTTCGAAATAATTAGAATGGACCCTAACTTAAAAGCTACACATCAAAGTGGTAATATTGCCCAATTAACTGGCATAGCCATCAAACCTATCATGTTATATGAAGCAAATAATAGAGTTTATTTATGTGATTCAGTTCATGGCGTATTCGTTTTTGATGTGTTTGGTACTTATATTAAAACTATCCCAATTATATCTGTAAAGGATTTTCAAGTTGAAAATAATATTTTGTATTTTATAGATAAAAAAGGCTTTGGAAGTTTTCATATGGACAAAATTCAAATGGCTGAACTGGAATTACCTGAAATGGAAGTGCAACAAATTCGTTTGCAAAAAAATAGGGTCTATATGAAACTTAAAAACAGTGTCAAAATTTATGGCTACTGAAATATAATATCCTGATTTATAAGTTTTTAACTTTTACAAGCAGGCATTTTTGTCCATTTTTTTAAATAAAGTGTACATTTGTGCAAATGTGCTATTTTAAATTTAAAATCTAATCGCTATGTTCAATAAAACAAAAACCACATTTATGACCAAAAATCATGATATAGATACAGGCAGCATTAATCTTATTGGTGTAGGTACTAGCATCAATGGAGAAATAAAATCTAATGGCGATGTTAGAATTGATGGTACTTTGGTAGGTTCTGTAAACACTAAAGGAAAAGTAGTAATTGGAAGTACAGGCAGTGTTGAAGGTGAAATCTTCTGCCAAAATGCAGATATTTCAGGAGCGATTAACGGAAATATAACAGTTTCCGAGCTTTTGGCCTTAAAATCTACAGCAAATTTAAAAGGCGAAATTATTACCAACAAACTATCTATTGAACCTGGCGCTAATTTTAGTGGCTCATGCAGTATGGGCGGTGTTGTTAAAGATTTAAAACATGCCGAACAAGGAAGAGATAAAAAAGTCGAAAAAACAGCCTGATAAAAAGTCTCCAAACAGTATCATCAGATACAGTGGTATGGGGCTCCAAATGGCAGCAATCATGCTTCTTGGTGCTTGGGCAGGAATAAAAATCGATAAGTATTTTAATATCAATAACAACATCTTTACCGCAACACTAACTATTCTTGCAGTTATTATTGCTGTTTATCTTACCATTAAAGATTTAATTAAGAACAAATAGGAAAATTATATGATCAAAAAATATCCATTTGTTTTTTTAATTTTCAATTTCTGCTTTTTGTTACTAGTGCTTAGTTTAGGAAAATTTACACAAAAATTGCCTGTCACAACTATCACTTGGTCTATTTACTTGCTATTTGTAATTACAACCTTGTTGATGCACTTTTTTTTAACTTCAGGTAAAAATCAGCAAGCCAATGTTTTTGTTCGAAAATTTATGTTGGCAACTACGCTAAAGTTGCTTTTGTACCTCGCAATTATTATATTTTTCTTTATGTTTAATCGTGATACTGCTAAAACTTTTATTATGTGGTTCTTATTACATTATACCTGCTTTACGGTATTTGAAACATTAATGCTGTATAGCAATACAAAAAAATAAATCTTATTGTTATTTTTGCCCAATAAAAATGAATTTTACCATGGAAAACATCATTAGAAAAGAATTTTTTACCGAAGAAAATATTAAAAAATTACAACAAGAATTCAATAATGCTAAGCCTTACCGTCATCTTGCAATAGATAATTTCCTTGAACCTGAATTCGCTGAGAAAATGTATACTCAGTTTCCTCCTTTGCAAGTCTTAAATAAACATTATCATGGGCTAAATGAAAATAAATCAGAAGGCAGCAATTTCGACCAATTTGACCCCTGTTTTCAACAACTAAAAGAAGCAGTTTCTTCAAAAGAAATGACCGATACCCTTGAAAAAATTACTGGAATCAATGGATTATTTACAACTAATGATAATTTAGGCTCTGGTGTGCATCAAGGTAAAAATGGCAGTTACCTGGATGTTCACATCGACTTCAATATTCACCACGTTCAAAAAATACATCGTAGATTAAATTTGCTCGTTTTTATTAATAAACATTGGAAAGAAGAATATGGAGGTAAAGTTGAATTATGGAATGAAGATGTTACTAAACTGGGTAAAGCTTATTTGCCAAGTTTTAACAGATGCGTCATTTTTGAAACCAGCGAAATCAGCTACCATGGCTATTCAACAATTCATGTTCCTGAAGGCGAAACTCGAAAATCATTTTATACTTATTATTACACCCCAATTGGTGATTATAAAGGAAAGTATCATGACACTGTTTTCAAAGCTAGACCAGAAGAAGGTACATTAAAGAAAATTAAAACAGACGTTAAAGAAACTTTGAAAAATAACATCAAAAGAACAATGCTAAAACTTGGAATTAAGTTTTAATTGTAACCCTAATAACCTTATGGCCGAATTCGATAAGTACACTGAATATGTTGATTTCCCTTGTCATTATGAAAGATTACATTGGATTTATGAGACAATTATTAATGCTAAAAAAAATCCAGTAAATATTCTTGATGTTGGATGTGGGACCGGGAACGTTACCTTACCCCTGTGTACTATTCCCAATGCATTTGTAACTGGTATTGATGTCCACCAAGGTAATCTTGATATTACTGCGAGCAGAAATAAATTTAATAACTTAAAGCTAGAGTTTTTATACTTCGAAAAAGGTGATATAAGTAAATTCGATTATATTATTTTAACTGAAGTTTTAGAACACATCCCAAATTATTCCGAAATACTTGAATATGCTGCAAAGAATGGAAAAAAAGATATGCAACTATTAATCACCGTTCCTAATGGATATGGTCCCTTCGAAATTGCCATGCAACCATTGTATTTTATGAGGAAAATAGGATTAAATGGATTTATTTGGCAGGTAAAAAAATTGCTAGGTAAAAAGGAACCTTATTCTCAAAACTACGATACACCTCATGTGAACTTTTTCACTGTTGGCAGGCTGAAACGCGAATGTAAGAACATGGGAATGAAAGTGATGGAAGTTAAAAATGCTTACTTCTTAGCTCCAATATTCGAAACTTACTTGCCATTTATTCCTCTTAAATCTTTTTCAAAAATTGATAATTGGTTGGCACAAAAATTACCAAATTTCATGGCATCAGGGCACTATTATCGTATTGTAAAAGAAAATGCCAACGCCTAATGTCTTCCAATCTATATTTAAACTTCAATACCACAATAATTAAGGCTTGATTATCGCTTTATCAAAATCTAAACAAATCGCCATTAAATTACGATATTGATGATCTTTTGATGCACAACAATGATCTTTTTTGGTACTTTTCCTTCAAGTATTTTCTTTGTTTGTTCCAATTCTAGAACAGTTTTCTCCAATTCCTCTTTTCCTAGAGCCAATTCAAATTCATAATTGAATTTTGTTTTACCATTGATTGAAATAGGATAATTAAAAGTCGTTTCTACTAAATAGGCTTCATTAAACTCAGGAAATTGTGCATAAGCAATACTTTCTTCATGACCTAATTTATTCCATAACTCTTCAGCAATATGAGGTGCATAAGGAGAAATTAGAATTGCTAATGGCTCTAATATATCGCGTTTATTACATTTCAATTCTGTTAATTCATTCACACAAATCATAAAATTACTCACCGATGTATTGAATGAAAAATTTTCAATATCATAGTTAATTTTCCTGATGGTTTTATGCAAGGTTTTTAGTTCAGCTTTTGATGCCTGTTCTTCGCTAATATTAAATTTATCTCCACTGTGATATAAACGCCACAATTTGCGCATAAAATTTGAAACTCCTGTAATACCATTAGTATTCCAAGGTTTACTTAATTCTAAAGGACCTAAAAACATTTCATACAACCTTAAACAATCTGCACCGTACTGAGCAACCATATCATCAGGTGAAACCACATTCCACTTTGATTTAGACATTTTTTCTACTTCGTTGCCACAGATGTATTTCCCTTCTTCTAATATAAATTCAGCATCATTATATTCTTCACGCCACTTTCTGAAAGCTTCAATATCCAAAACATTGTTATTTACAATATTCACATCAACATGCAGGGCATTCACTTTTCCGTAGGTGTGAAAGGACGAATTTTTCCATGCTTCAATAACTTCAACTTTTGCATCTGGTTTAGTAGCTAGATCCTCAAGCTCCTCAATCGATAATTTTTCAAATTGATCCTTAATAAGATGGTAAGAAACAAACGCGTTTTTCATGTTTGATCGATAAACAAAATTACTCACCCCCTGTATCATTCCCTGATTGATTAATTTCTTAGCAGGTTCAATCACAGGAATCAAACCTAAATCATATAAAAATTTAGTCCAAAATCGTACATACAACAAGTGTCCTGTAGCGTGTTCTGCTCCACCAATATATAAATCCACATTTTGCCAATAATTTGCAGCTTCTTTACTAACAAATTCTTTATCATTTTGCGAATCCATATAACGTAAAAAATACCACGAGGATCCCGCCCAACCTGGCATGGTGCTATACTCATACTCAAATGTCTTCCCCTCTTGAGATGGGTCAGGGGTGTGTTCATGTGGGTTCTTAGTAGGACTAAAATTCCCATCCTTAGCCCTATATCTCCAGTTCTTAGCCCTCGCTAATGGTGGCTCACCACTTTCAGTAGGCAAATATTTATCAACTTCTGGAAGTATTAATGGTAACTCTGTTTCATTTAAAACATGTGGAATCCCATCCTTATAATAAACTGGAATGGGTTCACCCCAATATCGTTGGCGACCAAATATAGCATCACGCAAACGATAATTAGTTTTTCCTTTGCCCAAGCCCTTTTCTTCAATTAGTGATATCGCCTTTTTTATTGCTGCTTTTACTTCTAGTCCATTTAAAAAATCAGAATTGATTAACTTACCTTCCTTAACATCGTATGATGATATACTTAAATCACCACCAGAAACAACCTCAAGTATAGGCAAATCAAAATGTTTGGCGAAAGCATAATCTCTCGAATCATGCCCTGGAACTGCCATTACAGCACCTGTACCATAACCTGCTAAAACATAATCGCCTACCCAAATTGGGATCTTTTTACCTGTAAAAGGATGTAACACAAAAGCACCGGTAAATACACCACTAATTTTCTTCACATCAGCCATTCGTTCCCTCTCGCTGCGGTTTTTAGCAACTAACACGTATGCTTCAACTGCTCCCCTTTGCGAATCACTTGTAATTAAATTTACCAACTCATGCTCAGGAGCTAAAGTAACAAAAGAAACTCCAAAAATAGTGTCGGGGCGTGTGGTAAAAACTTCAATCGTTTCTGAGCTGTTTTCTACTTGAAATAGGAGTGAGGTTCCTTCTGATTTACCAATCCAATTTCTTTGTGCCTCTTTTATACTTTCTGTCCAATCTATTTCATCTAAATCATTTAAAAGCCTATCCGCATAGGCTGTAATACGTAAACTCCATTGTTTCATCAGCTTACGCTCTACAGGGTAGCCTCCTCGCTCACTTAGTCCATCTTTTACTTCTTCATTGGCTAACACTGTTCCCAATTGTGGACACCAATTTACCATTGTATCACTCAAATATGCTAACCTATGTTTTAATAATAAATCCGATTTTTCTTTTTCTGATAATGATGTAAAATTTTCTAACTTAGGAATTAAAGTAGAAATTGGTTCAGCCTTATTTGTTTCAGGATTGTACCAACTGTTAAACAATTGAATAAATATCCATTGAGTCCATTTGTAGTAACTTGGATCCGATGTACGAACTTCCCTGTCCCAGTCAAATGAAAAGCCTATTTTATCTAATTGCTCGCGATATCGAGCAATATTTGTTTTTGTTGTTATTTCTGGATGTTGACCTGTTTGAATGGCGTATTGTTCTGCTGGTAATCCAAATGAATCATATCCCATAGGATGTAAAACATTGAAGCCTTTTAATCTTTTATATCTTGCAAAAATATCAGAGGCAATATATCCTAATGGATGACCAACATGCAAACCAGCACCACTGGGATAGGGAAACATATCTAATACATAATATTTGGGTTTGTCAGATTTATTTTCAGTCTTAAATGTTTTATTAGTTGCCCAATACGCTTGCCATTTTTGTTCAATAGCGCCAAATTCATATTCCATAATGAGTTGTCTTAATTTTTGAAAGCCTGCAAAATTAATCTTTTAACCCAATTATTTATGATGAATCCATCTTCAATAAGTTTTTTACAACTAATTTCTAGCTAATTTTTTTTGGATGGCTTATCATTTGAAATAATAACAATTGCATTTATTTTATAGTCCAACTAATACCTTTAGTTATTATAATTTAGTCCATGAGATTATGGTACAATGCCGATAGAGTGTCTGTTATAGTTCAATCATTTGGACTATTACAGAAACCGTATCGGTATAAAATGCGAAATCCATTTTGATGAATTGTTTGGTGTTAATGTACTCATATTTCAAAATTTAGGACAAGTGTATTTGTTAGTAATCGTTAAAGTACCATTACCCCATTTTGCTTATTACTTGTATTTTAAAAAATTGTATACTTTTGCAAACCTTCATAATGAGCAATAAATCTGAAAAATATTCATATAGAAAAGTAAGGTCTTCTTATTTCTCAACCATTGTGAGTCTTTCTTTAGTTTTGTTTGTGCTTGGTCTATTAGGACTAGTGCTCCTAAATGCAAAAAAGCTATCGAATTACGTGAAAGAAAACATTGGTTTAAGTGTAATTATAAATGATAGTGTGAAAGAAGCTGATTTAATGCTGCTTAAAAAAAATTTGGACCTAGCGCCATTTGTAAAAAAAGCTACCTTTGTGACAAAAGAACAAGCCGCTGAAAGCTTAAAGAAAGATTTAGGTGAAGATTTTGTTAAGTTTTTAGGTTACAATCCTTTACTTTCCTCGTTTGATGTTAAACTCAGAGCAGAGTATGCAAATAATGATAGTTTATTGGTTATTGAAAAAATATTGTTACAAAACCCCAACATTAAGGAAGTGTATTACCAAAAATCACTCGTAAATGTTATAAACGAAAATGTGAACAAAATTGGTATTGTTTTACTTGGTTTCTCAGCAATACTGAGTATTATTTCTTTTGCTCTAATCAATAATACAATTAGATTGTACATTTATTCAAAACGTTTCCTTATTAAAACCATGCAGTTAGTGGGAGCAACTCAATCATTTATAAGCAAACCTTTTATTTACAGAAGCATGTGGAACGGATTTTATAGTGCTTTAATTACTATTGCATTGCTTATGGGCCTCATTTACACCGCTCAAAACAATTTTCCTGAGCTCATTGAACTTCAAGATATTAACCTATTTGTAAAACTATTTTTTATGCTCATTGTTGCTGGTGTAGGAATTACGTTTTTAAGTACTTACTTTGCAGTCAAAAAGTATCTAAAAATTCAATCTGACGATTTATATCAATTATAAAAATTTAATCATGTCAACTAAAAACCAAGAAAGTTCTGTAAAAAAAGAAGGTTTTGCCTTTGGAAAAGAAAACTACCTTTTTATGATAATAGGTATTGTTGTTATTATTATTGGAAATTTATTAATGATTGGCGGTGGGTCAAATGATCCTAATGTTTTTGACCCCGAAATTTTTAATTCACGCAGACTTACTGTAGCTCCAATAGTTATTCTAACTGGATTTATTATTGAAATCTTTGCCATTATGCGAAAACCTAAAGACTAATTATCCATATTAAAAAATTAGAATGACTATTATACATGCGCTAATTTTAGCGATAATTGAAGGACTTACTGAATTTTTACCTGTTTCTTCCACTGGGCATCTTATTATCGGTTCATCAATCATGGGACTGCTTCAAGATGATTCAACCAAAGAATTTACTAAATTTTTTGTTGTCTCCATTCAGTTTGGTTGTATCCTTTCTGTAATGGTGCTTTATTGGAAAGATTTTTTACTTAGCTTCGACTTTTATTTAAAATTATTGATTGCATTTATACCTGCTCCAATTTTCTATTTTCTATTCAAAAAAACAATTGATGGTTTTCTTGAAAATGCCATAACTGTAGCTGTGTCGCTGGTTATTGGAGGAATTATTTTATTATTTGTTGATAAGTGGTTTGAAGTAAAAGATGAAGAAGAGGAGCCTCTCAATAACATGAAAGCATTAAAAATTGGACTTTTTCAAACTATTTCAATGATTCCTGGAGTTTCTCGATCTGCTGCAACAATTATAGGCGGTCTTTCCCAAAAGCTAACACGAAAAAAGGCAGCTGAATTTTCATTTGTCCTTGCAGTACCTACTATTTTTGCTGCCTCTGTTTATAAATTGTATAAATATATTGATAGTGGTGCTGGTTTCGAATCTAACCAAGTGCATTTGCTTGTTCTAGGAAATGTTGTGGCTTTTTTAGTTGGGGTTTTAGCCATCAAATATTTTATTGGATACCTCACTAAATATGGGTTTAAGCTTTTTGGTTATTACCGTATTGCTGTGGGTTTAACCATAATTATACTACATTTCCTTGGTATTAAACTTGGGATGCTTTAATGTGGTGAATAAAATAAATTTTACCCTCAATAACCTTAAGGAAGGTGCTGTCATACTCATTGATAAACCTTATAAATGGACTTCCTTTGATGTAGTGAACTATATTAGAAAGTCCGTGGATGTTAAAATTGGACATGCTGGAACTCTTGATCCGCTAGCTACAGGTCTGCTTATTCTTTGCACTGGCAAACTCACAAAAAAAATTGATGAATATCAAGGTTTGGATAAAGAATATACTGGAAATATTATACTTGGTCAATCTACACCTTCTTTTGATCTTGAAACTGAAATAACAGAATCTTTATCAGTTGAAAGTATTACCTATGATGAGATTCGCGCTGTAGCGGCCAAAATGATTGGAGTTCAAAACCAAATTGCACCTTTGTTTTCAGCAAAAAAAATTGATGGAGAAAGGGCTTACCTCAAAGCAAGAAGGGGTGAATCTGCTGAAATTAAAGCACGCGAAATTGAAATAAAATCCTTTGAAATACTTGATATTGCTAAGGTTGAAAATACTATTTCTGTACAATTCAAAGTTTTATGCTCAAAAGGAACTTATATCAGAGCTATAGCCCGTGATTTTGCTTTAAATTTAAACAATATTGCATATCTTACTGATCTTGTTCGAACCAAAATTGGTGATTTTAACCTCAAGGAGGCCATTTCTCTTCATGATTTTAAAGCTCAATTCCCTGTGCCATTTAAATATCAAAAAAAGCAATAATACTTCACATCTTTTCATTGTATTTAGTCGTCCCTCAAAAAGTCATATTTAAACGGGAGAGATGTTGGCCTTGTGAAA
>DAORKI010000011.1:0-55571 GCA_035439485.1 Bacteroidia bacterium | reverse complement strand
TTAGGAAATCCAATAGGCCTATAGGAATTGCACTTTTTGAGGGACGACTAATTAAGTTATTAAAAACAATCGCAAACATTATTAAATTCAACATAATACCTATTTGGGTCATTTAAAGTAAAAGAAAAAGCCTCTCAAATTTTTGAGAGGCTTTTTCTTTTTAATTCAAGTTTAGTGCAACTTTTTTTCCATTTGTCATAGTACTTACTTGCAAAGATTTTGAGTAATTGAGCAAGTTAGTTATCACATGTGGTCTAGGTTTTAGATTTTCTAAATTTGATGTTACAACCTGAGAATTGTTTTTTAAGTAAAGTTTTTGCATTCAAATTTTATTTGGGGTTACATTCATTAAACGCAACCTCATAAAATTTATTGTGCAACCAATTCAAAATATTTTTTTAGTTCATCGGAGTCATGATATTGCTTTCTTAAGTGCTTCAAAGCATTATGCATCCTCCCTAAAGCTGTATTAATTCCGACTGATTGAAGTTGCGCAATTTCATTAAAACTCATATCGAAATATGTTCTTAAAATAACTACCTCTCTCATATCTTTTGGCAGACTCATAATGAGATGGCGCATTTTTTTCTTTTCAATTTTGCGATCAGAATTTTCAGGTTTAAAATCCTCATCAACGATGACAACATCAAAAACATCAAAATCCTCAGTGCCACTGAAGGTGCGAATCTTTACATTATCTCTAAAATAGTCCATTAAATGATTACGAGCAACTCTGATAATCCAGTTGCTAAATTTCCCTTCTTCATTATATTTATTAAGTTTAAGAGAATTAATCACTTTAATAAATACATCTTGAAACAGGTCTTCTGCAAGTTCTTGATTTTTTACTTTTTTGTAAATAAATGAAAATAATTTTTGCTGATGCCTATTGATTAGTTCAACTAAACAAGCTTCATTTCCTTTAACATACAATTTAACTAATTCAGCATCTTCGAGATGAGTATAAGACATGGGTTTACAGATTTAATTTATAAAATAATTAAATGTAAAAATGTCTTATAGGCTGCTGTTATTAAGGGTTATTATAATTGCTTTAACTAAAATACTTAACTAAAGTTAACCAAAAGTAGTAAATGATTTTAAAATTGCAAAAAAATAATGAATATTTTTTTAAAAAAAGTAACTTTAGGCATGTTTTGACGTATTTCCATAGTTTAAATTCATCTTTAAATTTTTTTTGTCATCAAATAATGTTGAATATCGTTGTACATCAAAAATGTCTTTTCTTGCACATGGTAGCCATTTCGTTGATAAAATGGAATCGCGTTTTCCCTTGCTTGTAGTTTAATTTCTTTTATATTTTTTACTTTAGCTATATTTTCAAGGAATTCCAAAATATAAGTTCCAACACCTTTTCCTTGAGCATCAATAGATACTGCCATATATCTTATTTGAGCTTGCTGCGAATTTAATAATTGTAAACGACCAACACCATATATTTTTCCTAAATCATCAATGGCCATGGCATGAAATGTATCATGATGATTTTCTAAATCGTCCCTTTCACTACCTTTTAATTGTTGCCATGGAGCTCTTAGGAGATTCCACCTTAGCTCAAAATAACCTTCCCATTCAATTGAATTTGCAGGTGTTCGGACTTCCATTGGAGTAAAAAAAAAAGACTTCCAATTGGAAGTCTAAATAATTAGAATTTAACCCTTGATTTACTGGTTCCAGTAAGTTTGTAGCTCACATTTAACCATGCGAACATGAATGCATCGTTATAGGTGGTTTCACCTCTTTTTTCACCTGGATTTGTTCCGCCTTTAATTGGAGCTTCTCTCGTTGGAGTTGTTGATGGATCGGCAAAGTATGCAGCAACATCACCATAGGCTGCTCTTATGGCATCATTATCATAATAAACAGTACTCACATCATCAATATAATCAGTAAATGTTTTTGTAATTGAATACTCTAAACCAATACTCCATTTTCTATTTATAGGGTATTTAAATCCAATACCTAGTGGAACGCAAAATTGCACTAAAGAATAATCTTTAGCCTCACTTCCTGGTAAACCCTGACCTTCGGTATTCAGCGGTTTAAGCTTATACCACTTACCATCATAATATTGAGCTTCCGGATTGAAATAGAAAAAACCTAAGCCGCCAAAAAAATAAATATTTACAGGAAACTTTTTACTTCTTCTTGAATATCTTGACTTTACTTTTTCTTCTATTACAGAATATTCAAAATGTGCTGAGGCAGTAATAATATTTGTTCGAAAACTAAGATTGCGGTTATTTCTTGATGGCTCTGCAGTAAGTAAATCATTTCCTGATAATCTGGCCCAGCCTCCAAAACCCTTTACAGACATCGTTGGCGAGAGTTTGTATCTGTATCCAGCAGCTACTTGTGGTCTGGTCAAAGATATTTCAAGGTCTTTCATCAAGTGAGTTCCAATTTGGTCGGCACCACCTAAGTCACCCAATAAATTTGCTGCTCCAACACCAAATAAAATTTCCTTCCTAGTTTTTTTCCACTGCTGTGATATGGAAACCAAAGGGATTAAAAACAAACTTATGAATAAAAATTTCCTCATCAGATGTATAATATTGTTGCGAATATATCACATTTATTTGAAATAAACAAAACAATCCTTTTTTATTAAAATTTTGGTAATACTGGCTTATTATTTAATACTTTTTCAATGCTTTCATTGATGTCGCTATTATAAAGTCTGTATGAATGAATTGAATTCAAATTTTCTTTTAATTGGCTTTCTTTGGATGCTCCTAAAATTATTGTACTCACATTTGGTTGGTACATGCACCAATTTAAAACCAATTGAGGTAGGGTAATTCCTAATTTTTTACTCAGTTTAATTAGTTTCTCTACTTTGTCTAATTTAACTTTTGCATCAACCCCTATTGTTTTCTCCATGAGCCATTCCATTCCAGGAAGATTAACCCTGGTTTTTTCTTTTACTTTAGTGTTATATTTTCCGGTTAATAACCCTGATGCCAAGGGCGACCAAATTGTTGTTCCAAGCCCAATTTCATTTTGATATAAACGATAATATTCAACTTCAAATCTTTCGCGACAAAACATGTTGTATTGAGGCTGTTCCATTGTAGGGGGCACTAAATTAAATTGTCTTGCAATAGCATATGCCTCAGTTATTTGTTGTGCACTCCATTCGGAAGTTCCCCAATATAAAATCTTGCCTTGGTCAACCAAATGACTCATAGCCCTAACTGTTTCTTCAATCGGTGTATTTTTATCAGGTCGATGACAAAAATACAAGTCTAAGTATTCAACATGAAGTCTTTTTAATGCCGCATTACAAGCCTCAATGACATGCTTTCTACTTAGTCCAAATTGATTAGGCAATTTACCACCCCAAAATACTTTACTAGAAACTATGTAAGAACTTCTTTCCCAACTCATTTTTTTGAGAATTTTTCCCATCACAATTTCAGATTTACCATCTGCATATGTTTCGGCATTATCGAAAAAATTAACACCTGCATCATAGGCAATCTTCATTAAATTTTCGGCTGTCTTGTCATTTACTTGATTGCCAAAAGTTACCCATGAACCCAAAGATAATACACTAACTTGTAAACCCGATTTTCCTAATCTGCGGTATTCCATAAAATTTTAATAAAATATACGTAAAATTTAAATTTTAAATTTCAATTTGGCTCTACCCGAAATTTTTAAATCTATTCTATAATCTGAATAAATTTTTACATTTTTTGTTCCATTTTGAAAGGTATTCGTAGTTGCTTTAACAAATATTTTTCTCACCTTCTTTAATCTAAGAATTTTATCTTCGGGGTAAATAATTTCAGTGTTTTTTTCAGTGGCAGTTGTTACTCGACCATTGCTACCAACAAAGGCAGATGCCAATAAAATGTCATCTTGTAAAAGTGAATCCAACACATAACCAAGGGTATCAGCAAAATAAACTTGAACCTTAGTTTCAATTGGAAAGCCATTTTTAAAAAATAACTTTAGTCCGAGCGATTGCAATTCATCAACATCTTGAAATTTAAACATAATGGTATCTTGAAAAACTAAGTTATTGAGTTTTCCTTCCAAAGGAATATTTATGTCAACATCAACCTTAAATCTACTTGAATCTTCAATAAAATTTTGCATAGGTATAAAGGGAGGTGGTGGATTTGATAATGCATCAATTTTGTAAATTAAGTGTCTTGGTAAATTACTTAATACATTGTCAATATTACTATTTGATGAGTTTAATACTAAGTTGGAAGTTGCTGATTGACCTATTTGCTGAGGTACTGGAATAGGTAGGGGAGTGTTGAATATAGGGCTAACCACATTTACTATTGGTGTTAATGAGTTTGGATTATAACCTTGAAGTTTTTGAAAATTGGCTCTAATAGGTAATCCAAATGCATTTGAAATATTAATTCCTAAACTTGCATTTACCAAAGAAATACCGCCACCAATAAGGCTGTTATTAAACAAGGTAATAGGAACAGTATCAGTATCAGGTGATAATAATCGTTGACCTATTGATCCAAATAAATTTTTATAAGCAATATCAGAGAAACTCATCACTACATCAATACTGTTATGATTAGGCAAAATACTGGTATTGGTTTTAATAAATTTTATACTGAAATTAAGTTTTAATTTATTAGGAGTCCCATTTTGATTTAAATTGATTTTATAATTGGCTAAATTGAAATTAACACTTCTTGTTATAGTTGAACTTCCAGCTGGGGGTACTTCAATAGTTTGTGAAAATGGTACGCCATTTTTTCTCGCATCAGGAATGTTTAAGGTAACCAATAATTGCTGTTGAAATGAAGAGATTAAATTTAATGCAAGCAAACAATTTTTTACTGAAAACGAATCAATAAAAGCGTCAGGTGCATCTGTATTAAAGTCTACTGTTGTCGTAAAAGGGGGATTTAATATAAAAGTATCTTGAAGATTAATTAAATTAAATGCCTGGATTGCAGCTGACGGAAAAGTAAAACTTGTATTTATAGGTTGATCAGGAATTTTAAATGCTTCATCGGCTCTTAAAGAAAACAAATTCCCACGATATACCAATGTGACAAAATTATCAGAGGCAATACTAAAATTATTATTAGCTGCACTTAGTTTAAGTATATTACTTAAAGTCATTGAGGAATTCACTAATGGTACTGCTACATCTGGCTCCCAGAATGAATCGGCTATTTTTTTAAATTTAAAATTCCCTTTTAGGCATGCAGAAAATACCCCTACCAATAAAAAGGTAATGGTGTAAATAAAAATATTTCGAAGCTTTTTCATGCAGAAAAATTTTAACTTTTGGTAAATGTATTAAATTTCTGGAAATAAAAAAAGGGAGATGAAAAACAATCACCTCCCTATAAAGATATAATCTAGTAATTAAATTGCTAATTTCTTCACGAGACCTAATTTTACTTTAATTCTATACATGAGTAGGTACATAGCTGGAACCAAAAATAATGTAAGTAATGTTCCGAAGCTTAATCCAAAAATCATAGTCCAACTGAGTGGGCCCCAAAAGGCAACATTATCACCTCCAAAAAAGATATGTGGGTTAAAATGTTCAAATAGCGATACGAAATCAATGTTTAAACCAACAGCTAATGGCACAAGACCAAGAATGGTAGCACTAGCCGTTAAAATTACTGGTGTCATTCTCGTTTTTCCAGCTTCAACCACAGCTTTCTCCACACTCATTCCTTGCTCCATAAGCAGGTCAGTAAATTCAACCAATAAAATTCCATTTCTTACGATAATACCACCAAGCGCTACAATTCCAATACCAGTCATGACAATTGAAATTGACATACCAAATATACTTAAGCCAAGGAATACACCAATTATACTAAAGAAAATCTCAGACAATATGATAATTGGTTTTCCTACTGAATTAAACTGTGTTACTAAAATTAAAAACATTAATCCTAATGAAATTAACAATGCATTCCCAAGAAAGGCACCAGTTTCCTTTTGTTCTTCTTGTTCTCCACCCATTTTAACAGCCACTGTTTCAGGTAAATCATAATTTTTAATGGATCGCTCAACCGCAGCTACTACATCATTAGGAGTAAATCCATTTAAAACATTTGATTCCAACATAATAATTCGCTTTTGATTTTTTCTTTTAATTCCACCAAAAGTATTATCATAATGTACATTAGCTACTGCGCTTAATGGAACTTGACGAATCATACCACCCATATTCATGTCACGATAAGTAATTTTTAGATTCATTAAAGCATCAATATTGTTTCTTTGATCTTCTTTGAATCTGATTTGGATTGGGTATTCATCATTTTCATCTCTAAATTTTGAGGCTTCAATTCCAAAAACAGCATTTCGAATTTCCATACCAATTTGACCCGTACTTATACCTTCGCGGTTTGCACGTTCTCTATCAATATCAACTACTACTTCGGGCTTTACATTTTGCACATCACTTTTAAGTTCCTCAATTCCAGGAATCTGTAGAGAATCTAAATATACTTTTAATTTTTTAGAAGTGCTAACCAATTCATCTAAATCATCGCCAGTAATTTCTATACTCACAGCTTTACCAACAGGAGGTCCATTGGCTTCTTTGTCAACTATGATTTCTGCCCCAGGTATCCCTTTTACAGCATCTCTAATTTGATCTAAATAAATGGAAGTTGAGCGGCCATCTCTTTTTTCAAATTCAACAAAGGCCACGCCCACTTTCCCTTTGTTGGGCGAGGTTGCCCTGTCACCACTATTAGGGTCGGTTGCACCAACGGCAACATTACTAATAATACTTTCAACAATAGGATTTGGTTTTCCATCGGGTTCAATAATCTTATACACTCTATCTTCAACTATTTTAGTGATTGAATCGGTATATTCTGTAGATGTACCAACTGGTAAAGTGATGTATGTATATATAAAATTGGGGTCACTTTGGGGAAAGAAAACTACTTTTGGTTTTGTTACAGCCATAAGGACAATACTAAAAATAAATAATCCAAAGGTGCCAACCAATAACCAAATTGGTCTATTGCCAACTATCAACCTTTTCATAAATCGCTCATACCTATTTTGAATAGCTGGCCATGTATTATTTTGAAATCTGAAAATAGCATTCTCTAAAAAGTATCTATTAAATAAAGTAAGTAACATTAAAAACACAACAAAGTTACCCATCGCAATACTTCCAGAAAGGTAAGAAAGGAAAGCAACTGAGGCTAAAACAATTAAATTGATTTTTAACCCTTTCAATTTTTTTGCTTTTACTTCTGGTATGTTTTCGTCTTCGTGTGGTTTCATAAATCGCACAGCAAATACTGGATTAATAATGTATGCAACAAGCAATGATGCTAATAAAGTAACAATTAATGTTACAGGTAAATAAAACATAAATTTACCTATAATACCTTTCCAAAAAGCTAAAGGGATAAAAGGAGCTAGGGTGGTTAATGTGCCAGAAAGTACTGGGACAAATATTTCACCAGCGGCTATTTTTGCCGCCTTTTTAATTTCTACTTTGCCATTATCAAATATTCGATGTGTATTTTCAATAACCACTACTGCATCATCAACAACAATTCCAAGCGCTAATAAAAAGGCAAAAAGAACAATCATATTTAAGGCAAATCCAATACTTGGAAAAACCAAAAACGCTACAAAGCAACTCAGTGGAACTGAAAGTGCCACAAAGAATGCATTTGTAACACCCATAAAAAACATTAAAATAATTAAAACAAGCACAAATCCAATGATGATGGTATTAATCAAATCTTTCAAGGTGGTTCTAGTTGAGGTACTTTGGTCACCTGTAATGGTGACTTTTAAATCTTTTGGAAATTTATCTTTCTGCAATTTTTCAACAATAGCTCGTACCTTATCAGAAGTTTCAATTAAATTTTCACCTGCCCTTTTAATGATATTTAAGGTAATTACTTTTTTATGAGCCAAGCGCGCATAACTTTCTTTTTCCTTATAGCTGTCTTTTATTTCGGCAATGTCCTTTAAATAAACTATTGCACCACTTTGTGAGCGAATAACAATGTCATTAAGTTGATTGGTTGCTTTAAATTCTCCTTTAATAGCAATGCTTCTTTTCATGTTGTCCATGGTAATTTGACCGCCACTAATAGTCATATTTTCATAACCAATGGCACGTTGTATATCGCCCATGGTGATGTCAGCGGCTTCCATTTTAAATCGGTCAACATTAATTTGAATCTCTCTATCTAGCGCACCAACAATATCAACTCTAGTAATTTCCTTTAATCCTTCACATTCATCTTTAATATCCTCAGCATATTGTTTTAATTTATTTAAATCAAAATCACCCGAAATATTTACATACATCACAGGCATGTCTGAGAAATTTATTTCTTGCACACTTGGTTCTTTAGTAAGTTCAGTGGGCAAGCTTGAACGAGCCTTGTCAACAGCATCTTTAACTTTTTGCTTTGCTTCTGGTACTGGCACATCCGTATCAAATTCTACAATTACATTGCTAAAATCTTGAATGGAGTTAGAGGTTAATTTTTTTACCCCTGAAATGGCTTTTATTTCCTTTTCAATTGGTTTGGTAATTAAATTTTCAATGTCTTGAGGCGAAGTACCGGCATTTATGGTACTAACGTAAATAGTTGGAATTACAATATCAGGAAATTTTTCCTTTGGTAAATTATTGTAACTCATGATACCTGTTAATGTAATAATAACAGTTAGTACAAAAATACTAGTTCTATTATTAATACTCCAGGTAGTTGGTTTAAATTCTTTTTCTAAATCTTTCATATGGGCTTGAACTATATTTTATAGCTTAAATTTTTATTTGGTTACAATTGGATCACCTTGATTTAAATCTTGATAACCGGTGGTAATTATTTTATCTCCAACATTTAATCCTGAAATGATTTCGGCATTACCATTGTATGATAAACCTTGTTTTACCACTCTTCTTTTAGCAATTAACTTATTTCCATTTTGTTTAGCAACCATAACATATTGGCCTTCTTCGCTGTTTTGAACTGTATTAATTGGAACAACTATAGCACTATCGTTTCTATAATCGGCAATTTTTAAAACTGCCAACATGTTTGGATGTAAATCTTGATTGCCATCCAAATTAGCTTCTACAGTAAAGCTTCTGTTCATGGCACTGATAACTTTGCCACTGTATGTAACTCGGGCAATAATTTCTTTTTTTGTATCAGGGAAACTTATTTTTACTTCATTGCCCTCTTTAATACGACCAGCATAGGCTTCAGCAACTTCTGCTTTTGCTTTTAATGTTCCCATATTTACTATTCTAATGCCAGGAGCACCAGGGGCAGTGGTTTGTCCAATGCGTAACATTACTTCATCCACAGTACCATTAATAGGAGATTTTATTTTAGTCATATCTAATTGTTCATACAGCGTTGCCAATTTTTTATCCAATGATTCCTTTTGAGATTTTGCTTGCAAGTATTGCACCTCGGTACCAATTTTTTGGTCCCATAACGCTTTTTGTTTTTCATATAATGTGTTAGCTAATTGCATGCCTGTCTTTAGTTCCTCTATGCCAGCAATTATTGTTGAATTATCTAGCTCTGCCAGTAACTCACCAGTTTTAACTTGCCTACCTGCTTTAACTAAAATGCGTGTTACAGTGGCAGGCATTTTGGCACTGATGGTAATATTTTCTTCTGCATCAATTTTGCCTTGAATATCTAAGTAATGGGCAAAGGTTTGCGTGCTTGCTTCGGTAAGTAAAACGTTTTTATACTTGGTGTTGTCTTGGGTTTTTCCTTCGGCTGCAATTTCAGCTTCGAGGTCTTTAATCTTGATGGCGAGCTCGGCTTGTTGTTTTTTTAACTCTTCTAATTTGGCCTGTTTTTTATCAGGATTTTCTTTGTTACCACAAGCGATCAAAAATGATATTGCCGTAATAAATAAAAGTGCTTTTTTCATATATATGGTTTTGTAATTTAGTTGTGTATTTTATTTTTATTTAATGTTTCCTAAGGCTTTGTCGAGATCAGTTTTGCTTACCAATGCATCATAAATAGCAGCATAATAATTTACCAATGCTTCACGGTAAGAGGCTTGCGCATTTATTACCTCAAGATTGGAACCAACGCCCTGATCGTATTTTATTTTGGTGGTTTGGTACACACGTTCTGCCAATTCAATATTTTTTTTCTGAAGTTTAAGTGTTGCAAGGGAATTGGTGTATGCCGTTGAAGTATTATTGGTTTCTAAGTTGATCGATCTTTGCAATTGATCTAATGTGTTTTTAGATTTTAACAAAGTTATTTTGGCTTGTTCGGTTTTATAAGAGGTTTGCAAACCATCAAAAATGGGTACATTTAAGGTAACACCAATTAAACTTATTGGATACCATTTTAATGAAGGGTCAAAAATATCAAATTCAGCTCTTTGCGCCTGTTTTGAGAAAGATCCATAGGCTGCTAGATTTGGTAAATAACTTAATCTGTATCTTTTTAAATCTAGCTCATTCAATTTGTTTTGTGTCTCTAATAGTGAGTATTCAATGCGTGAAGATGGATTTACTTTGCCTATATTTTGCTCGTTAAGATTATTTAGAAATGTGCCTAAAGAGTCTGATAATTCAATTTTTTGGTTTACATCTATCCCCATCTGAAATTTTAATAAAGCTTCACTTAAATTAATGAGACGTTGGGTTTTTTCTTTCTCTACAAGTAAATTATTGTAATTTACTTCAACACGATCAACATCAATTTTTTCGATGTATCCGCTTTTAAACATGGCGTTCATTTCGCTTAACATTTTTTCGAGCCTTTCAATATTAGCATCTAGTAATTTAAAACGTTCTTTCGCAACTAATACACCATAGTATGCTTTTGCGACCGAGGTCATTGTTTCAATTTTAGAACTTGTTTCAGCTTTTTTCGCCAATTCCATATAAGTTTTGGAGGCTTGAAGGCCAACCAAGTAATCGCTACTAAAAAGCAATTGACTCACACTAATTCCCATAGTAGAATTATATTTGGTTCCAAATTGAACTGGTATAAATGTACCTTTTACCCCTCCTGGCATGAAATCCCCTGGTAGCAATTGGGTAGGTAATTCTAAATAATCTTTAATGTCGAAACTACCACTAACTTGAGGTAATCCAATACCAGTTATTTCATTCTTTTTTGCTCTTGCTAAATCTACATCGAGTTTGGCATTAGCGCTACTAATGCTGTTTTTAACTGCATAATCTTGCGCCTGTTGTAAACTATATGTTTGAGCCGATACAAATTCAAATGAAAGTAAAGCCAACAAAAGCATTAAATAAGTTTTATGCATTTTTATTTGAGTGTTTTTCATAATTTTTTTGATAATTAATTTATTCTTCTTCGTGTAATTCTTTATATTTATTAAGTAATTTATGTCCTTTTAAGGTGCAAACTCCATGTAAAAAATGGTCAAGCAATTGTACATGTACCTCAACCAAATTAAATTTGTCTCGAGGGAAGGCATCAAAATTTACTGCTAAATCGAGTTCTTCTAATCTTAATCTCGCCAAAATCTTGATGCTAATATCCATTCGGTATAACAACATTTCTTGACCTTTTTTAAGATTGTTTTCAATCATTTTTATGATTTTGTTTTCCTTAAATTCTTTGAATCTTTGATACGATTCAGGATAATATTTCATCATATCATGAAACAAAATTGGATTCATCTTTGAAAATGTCGAGGACATCATTTTCATAGTTTCCATGATTTCTTGAATAGGGTCTTTACTCTGGTCAACAATACAATCCATATTATTGGCGTTGTGATTTAATAAAAACTCCACCAATTTTAATATCAAATCGTCTTTATCAGAATAATGCAGGTAAATGGTTTTTTTACTTACACCCAAATGCTTGGCAATATCATCCATGGTGATAGATTTTATACCATATCTAAACACCAACTCCTGCGCTCCTTTTAGTATTTTTTCTTCTATTGTCATTATTGGTTAATAAAAATTGAGAGCACAAAACTATGGAAACTATATATTAAAAAAAAGTTTCCACCGTTTTTTTAGTGTTACTAAACATTTTTTAACAGCAAAAAAAAAGCGGGGCAATTTTCATTACCCCGCTTCAAATTTATTTGTGATTCTATTATGCAGTAACTGCTATGTTTTCAGTTATATTAAACTCTTTTTTCAATTGATCAACAAAATCCAACTTTTCCCATCCAAAAGTATCATATACTTTTCCATTTACAGATACTTGACCAGGAGTTCTTCCCATATGACCGTATGCTGCAGTATCTCCATAAATTGGGTTTTTTAATCCAAAGCGTTTTACGATAGCACTTGGGCGCATATCAAAAATTTTAGACACCTTTTCAGCTATTTCACCGTCAGTTAATTTACGACCTTCAGCATTTCTAACTTTTGAAGTGTTATAAGTGTTTACATATAAACCTACGGGTTGGGCAACACCAATTGCATATGCAACTTGCACCAATGCCTCATCACAAACTCCAGCAGCAACCAAATTTTTAGCGATGTGTCGAGTGGCATAAGCAGCACTTCTATCTACTTTAGAAGAATCTTTACCAGAAAAAGCTCCACCACCATGAGCACCGCGACCTCCATAAGTATCAACGATAATTTTACGGCCAGTTAAACCGGTATCTCCATGTGGACCTCCAATAACAAATTTTCCTGTTGGATTTATATGGTATTTAATATCGTCACCAAATAATTTTTTTACACGTGCTGGAACTAATTTCTTTACCCTAGGGATTAAAATATTAAGTACATCTTCCTTTATTTTAGCCAACATTTTCTCATCAGCATCAAAATCATCGTGTTGGGTAGAAATTACAATAGTTTCAATTTTTTCAGGTTTTCCTTTATCCGTGTATTGAATGGTAACTTGTGATTTAGCATCAGGACGCAGATATTTCATTTTCTTACCTTCTTTGCGAATAGCACTTAATTCCTTTAGCAATAAGTGTGATAATTCTAAAGGCAAGGGCATATAGTTATCGGTTTCGCGGCATGCGTAACCAAACATCATACCTTGATCGCCTGCTCCTTGATCTTCTTCTTTTGCTCGCTCAACACCTTGATTAATATCAGATGATTGCTCATGTAGGGCATTCAAAATTCCACAACTTACAGCATCAAATTGATATTCTGATTTGTTATAGCCAATTCTGTTAATTACTCCACGAGTAATTGCCTGAACATCAACATTGGCCTTGGCATCGGCATTGCATTTAATTTCTCCACCAATTACAACTAATCCGGTTGTAACAAAGGTTTCACACGCAACTTTAGCAGCGCTGTCATAAGTTAAAAATGCATCAATAATTGCATCAGAAATTTGATCTGCAACTTTATCTGGGTGTCCTTCAGAAACTGACTCAGATGTAAATAAATAAGACATGTTTTATTTTTAAATGTTAGTAATTCATTTTTTGTGCCGCGAATATAGCATTTTATTAAGAAAAAAGGGTTTTTCTTTCTTTTTTTGGAAAAATATTAAATTAATTAGTGAGCTTTTGAAAAATGTCTTCTAAACTTTGCTCTTCAATTTTCATACTTAAAATGGTTAATTGATTAGAAATAGCCATTTGCATAACCGCTTGCCTTATATCATTATCCTTATTAAATGTAATTTTCCATTTTAAATCAGATGATTTTTGAACTGTAATGATGCCGTCAATGTTTTTTAATTTCGAAGGGTCAATCTCTTTGTCCAATTCCAATATAAGAGTGGTTTGATTTTTATCATCACTTTGCATGGTTTTAGCATCACTATTGGCTACTATTTTACCTTTATTAATTATAATAATATTATCACACACAGCTTTTACTTCTTGCAAAATATGAGTTGAGAATAATACAGTTTTTTCTTTTCCAAGTTCTTTAATTAAAGTTCTAATTTCCACCAATTGGTTTGGATCAAGCCCTGTAGTTGGCTCATCTAAAATTAATACTTTTGGGTCATGAATTAAGGCTTGTGCCAAACCTACTCGTTGGCGATAACCTTTGGATAAAGCTCCAATTTTTTTTTTCTGCTCCAAAGTTAACCCTGTAATTTCAACCATTTGTGCTACTCTTTTATCCACATTCTTAAGTTTGTGAACACCAGCAGCAAAGCTGAGATATTCCTTTACATACATGTCCAAGTAAAGTGGATTATGCTCGGGTAAATAACCAACTTGTTGTTTCACTTCATAACTATTTTCATATACATCAAAACCGCAAATTTTGGCTATCCCCGAATTTTGAGGTATAAAACAAGTAAGAATTTTCATCATTGTTGACTTACCTGCGCCATTTGGTCCTAAAAATCCAGTAATAGAACCCTGTCCTACTGAAAAACTAACAGCATCTAAGGCTTTTTGAGAGCCATATTCTTTAGTAATATTTAAAACTTCTATTGACAATTTAAATTATAATGGGAGCGCTAATATATGATGAAATTCAGTAAATTGTTGTTGTATGACTAAATAAGAATTAATTAGCTTTTTTTTCTAATTTAAGTGCAGGTATGATGATCATGACTATAAAAGGTGACTGCAATAAACCCATCAAATTTCGAGTAAACAAAAATCCTTTTGGAAAATTGTTCAATGCATAACCTCCAATATAAGTTAGTAATGAAAGAAAGAGAACAATTCCATAGGCATAAAATACCCATTTTATATTTTTTTTATTTCCCGAGAAGGCAAAAACTGAAGTCAAGCTCAATAGAAAATACAGAACTACAAAAATTGCAGTGAGCACGTATTTAAAATAATATAATTTCATGTAAGGCCATTCTTCAAAAACTGAAAGCCAATTGGGCAAGGTATATTCATAATTTTTAAAGTAAAGCTTATATAATTGACTGTTGAGGTTCATAAAAACAGCGTCCCTAAAAAATCCTATAACAATAAATACAATTATCAATATTAAAATAAGGAAACCTTCACGAAGTTTAAATTTCATCTTTGCTTATTGAATTTTTGAACCCAAAGAAGTAAAATTGGCGTATTTGTTTGACCAAAGTAACCAAAGCCAGAAAACAAAAGAATAAACTAAAATTGTAAAAGTGTAGGTGTGATTAAAAGCCAAAGAGTTTGGGCTGTAATAAACAATCAAGCACAAACTCACTATTCTTAAAATGTTGATTATGTGGATAGCAATCATCCCTAAAGGAATAAACCACAATTTATTTTTTATTTTTCCAGGGTATGCAATTACAAATCCAATGAATAGTGCAAATAAAGTTATTCCATTACAAGGGTCACCCACCCATAAACCATGGGTGCCATCAATACCAATAACAGTAATATTATCGGTGCTCACTGCATTTGAATCAATAGCAATAAAACCTAACGCATTTAAAATTAAAGAACTCCAATAGGCAAGATTTTCAGAAACTATGTTGTCGAGCGTACTTTTAGGATGTAGCCACAAATCATACAGAATGTACCAAAACAAATAAAGCCCGAAGGCTTTAAGTAAAAAGAACAGAATTTTGTTTTCTGTTATATATTTTAACATCAGGGATACTGATTTATGCGTCTTTTTTGGAAGATTTAATCAATTTTCTGCCACCTAAAGCTAAACCTGCTGCGAAAAGGACGCCAATACCACCATCAATAGGTACACATGGAGGAGGCCAGCACGGAGGCCCACCACCACCTGGAGGGGGAGGAGGCGCAACAACTGGCGGCCCAGCTGCAAATATATCAGGGATGCATATAGTTAATAAAGCAATAGTCGTTAGAAATAAACCTAATTGTACTTTCTTTTTCATCGAGCTAAAAATATTTTTTACAAATGTATAAAAATTTCTTTTACAAAAAGCAAGTTTTACGAATATTTTTACATATTGCTAACAATATATATGTTAATATGTCGCAAATTTATCTATTCTTTTATTTATATTATCTTGATTATTCAAAGTATAACTATCATAGCAAAGTCTGACATTCAATCGGTTAAGCGTGAAAATAGCTGAAAATCAAGGCTAATTAATAAAAAGAAAATCTCCGTAGGATAAGTACGGAGATTTTAAAGTTAAACGATTATTTATGTAATACTACATTTTCTTTTCACGAATACGAGCTTTCTTGCCTGTTAGACCTCTTAAATAGAAAATTTTAGCTCTTCTAACTACACCAACTTTGTTTAGTTCTATTTTATCAATTGCAGGTGAAGCTAGTGGAATAATTCTTTCAACACCAACGCCATTAGACATTTTTCTTACTGTGAGGGTTTCACCAGCGCCTACTCCATGACGTTGCAAAACTACGCCTTGAAACAACTGAATTCTTTCTTTGTTTCCTTCTTTGATTTTATAATGAACAGTGATAGTATCGCCTGCTTTAAACTTCGGCATCTCTTTCTTTACGTTGAACTGCTCGTCAACAAATTTAATTATATCCATGATTCAAATAGAGTTAACCCTTAAAATTTGGGAGCGCAATATTACAAAAATTAATTTAATCAAAAAAAAATATTTTAATAATACCGATGTGAAATAAGTAATAGCCCAAATTTACATCACTAAATTTGGGCTAAACTTCTTTCCTATCGGCATTTACCTCTGTAAGAATGAAAAATTATTGGTATAATTTATCATTCACATTGGTATAAGAACTATTCAATCAATCCTAAAAATTCTGTGTCGGTTCTTAAAAAATCGAATTCTTGCTGAGATTTCATCCTTTTCAAATCTGTAAAACCTAATTGTATAGATTTTTTGATATTTCGCAAAACAGCCAATTTGTTTTTTCTATTTCCTTCAACAATTGCTTTAAAATAGTAAACTTCTGAATTTTTTTTATCAGCAATTCTGTAACATTCAATTAATTTGTTAGCTAAATCGTAATTTTTGGCCATTAACATTCGGTTACTCATACTATAACAAACTAAACTTGCATAACCTAACAAGCGCTGATACATTTGACCATCCATTGTTTGATTATTTGCTTTTTTTTGAAAATTACTAATTTTTTCAAGCCATAGAATAGTATCTGGCACTGATATTATCATTTTGTATAGCATTTGTTGATTTTCTGTCTCAAATGCATTAATTTTCATCATTTCATTTTTTTGTTGAAGAAAATTTGGATTGCTTTTAATGGAATCAAGCATTGTAATATTATCAATACTTTGTAAATTTTTGGTTCCATTTAACAATATTACTTGTTCGTTGTATGCATCCACTAATTTGTTTTCTTCACGCAATTTTTCAATTTTAAATTGTTGATTTTCGATAAATTCTTCTAATATTTCGGGACGTAAAAGTGATTGATTTTTTTTGTAGGTATCCAAAGTGGCAATAAACAAGGCTTGTTTCATAGCTTCATTTGAAGCCCATTCATGAATTCCTAAAAACTCAATTAAGAAATGTGAAACATTAGTGCCCATTAAGTAATGTTCAATATTTAACATCTCGGCTCGATTCATATCTCCTTTACCACAAATACCGATATAAAATTTATTTGCTCCAAGCAATTGATCAATTTGTTGCGCACCAGCAGAATTAGCAATAATTCCATTCACTAGGTTATCTTGGGCAGCTAAATTACAAACAGTCCGGGCACCTCCTGAAAATCCTGCTAACAAAATCCTATTTTTATCAATGGAAAAGTTATTTAAGCATGCATTTTTAAGTGTATTCCAAATTGTTTGAGCATCATCTATGTTTTGCCCATTTTTTGAAACATTGCTTCCAACAAAAATGTAACCTAGAGAATCGGCTAAACTATAATATTTATCAATAGGCAAGGCCCCATTTCCACCGGCATCAAAAAAGAATACTACAGGCCAGTTCGAATTATTGTCGTATAATTTAGGCAAATACAAGGCAAATGTATTGAGCGGATCATTACTAATTTCAATTTTTTCATATATCCTTCCAGGCTTTAATGTATCAGGAACACTCAAGACAGCTTTAGTAGAATTATCTTTAGGAAAGGTTTCATCTTCTTTTTGCTTTCCTGTGCAATTTGAAACTAAAATTAAATAAAATATCCCTATAACAAAACGATATGACAAAAAACACTTAGAGATAATTTTCATGTTAAAGAGTAATCATAAATTCATCGGCATCATCGTTTGCAGGAAATGCTTTCCTATAAACCACCAAATCTCTTTTATTTAACTCAATAGTTTCAACTGATTCTTCAAAGGCTTTTGTGTTGCTAATGATTTCGCCTAAAGGATTTATGACCATTGAATCTCCTGAATAAAGAATTTCATTACCATCAACGCCAATTCGGTTAACTCCTATCACATAACATTGATTTTCGATGGCTCTTGCAACCAATAAACTTTTCCATGCATGATTTCTTCTTTCGGGCCAATTAGCTGTATAAATTAATATATCATATTGATGATTTCTGTCGAAGTTGGCATTCCAATTTACGTTTCTGCTGAAAACTGGAAATCTTAAATCATAGCAAATCATAGGGCAAATTTTCCAATTGCCAATGCTGGTGATTAATCTTTTATTGCCTTCAGTATAAGTATTATTTTCACCAGCCATTCTAAACAAATGCTTTTTGTTGTATTGTTCAAAACTACCATCAGCATTAACCCATAATAAACGATTAAAGAACTTGCCATCTTCCTTTATCACGGTACTACTGGTGATAGTTGCATTTTTTTTTACTGCTAATTGTTGCATCCATGCCAATACTTCACCATGTAGTTCATCAGCAACAATCCCAGCCTCCATGGTAAAGCCTGAGGAAAACATTTCTGGTAAGACAATTAAATTTGTATTTTGAATTTTCTCCATTAGCTTTTCAAAGTGATTGAAATTAGCTGAACGATTGTGCCAATGCAAAGAGGTTTGTATAATGGTTACGCTAAGGTTTTCCAAAGTTTCTGATTTTAAAGTTTACATAAAATTTCTGCTGCTTTTTCAAGTGTTGCGTTTTCTTTGGCAAAGCAAAATCGCAAAACTTTGTTATCTTGTGGTTTGTGATAAAAAACTGAAACAGGAATTCCTGCAACACCATGTTGTTTGGTTAATATTTCTGCAAATTTTACATCACTTTCATTGCTAATTGCATCATATTTTAACAGTTGAAAATAGGTTCCTGAACAATTCAACAATCCAAACTTTGAACCTTTTAATAGTGCCTGAAAGTAATTTCTTTTTTCTGCATAAAAAGCACTCAATTGATTGTATTCTTCTGGTCTTTGTAAGAAATCAGCATAGGCTAATTGTATAGGATGATTGGCGGCAAAAACCAAAAACTGATGTACTTTTCTGAATTCGGTCATTAAATTTTTTGGGGCCAAACAATATCCTAATTTCCACCCGGTGGTATGATATGTTTTCCCAAAGGAAGAGATAATAAAACTGCGTTCTGCTAGTTTTGGGAAACGAGCTACACTTTGATGTTCATAGTTTTCAAAAATTATGTGCTCGTATACTTCATCACTTAAAATAACAATATCTGTATTCTTGGTCAGTTTTTCTAACTTCATTAAATCATTCGCAGTTAGTATACTTCCAGTAGGATTATTGGGCGAATTGATAATGATCATTTTAGTTTTTTGTTTGATCAATTTTTTAACTTCATCCCAATTGATGCTGTAGTCAGGAAATTTAAGTTGCGCATAAATGGCTTTACCACCATTTAATTCAATGGCAGGCGCATAACAATCATAAGCAGGCTCAAAAATAATAACTTCATCGCCTTCTTTTACAATGGCCGAAATAGCAGTGTATATAGCTTGGGTGGCCCCAGCAGTTACAGTAATTTCGTGTTCAGGGTCGTATTGAGCAGAGTATAGATTAAATGTTTTTTCGGCAATAGCTTCTCGCAGCTTCATCACTCCAGCCATAGGCGCATATTGGTTAAAGCCTTGTTTCATGTATTTACTCACCAAATTCAATAAATCACTTGAAACCGGGAAATCGGGAAAACCTTGTGATAGATTAACAGCATTGTGTTCTGCAGCCATACGGCTCATTGTGGTAAAAATGGTTGTGCCTACAGTTGGTAGTTTTGAAGTTAAGGCACCTGGATATTGCATCATAAACGTATCATTCTTTTAAGAGATACAAATTTAAAGAATAATTGCTGTATTGGGAATATTTTTTTGCCGTTAATTTGTTTTAACTATGTTAAATTTTTATTATAACATGAATAGAATTTTCATTTGTTTCTTTTTTCCAATATTAAATTGTAATGCTTATTTCAAACCCAATAGAACAAGCCAATTCATTGCTATAATTAAAATTCATGAAGCAGTTACTCTATTTTTAGAGTAAATCAAGATGATGTCAATTTTAATTAATTTAAAAGGTTCATTTATTATATTACAGCTTTTTAATTGAAAAATATCTTGAATAATATTTTCAAAGTAGGAATATTTATTACTTTTATAAACTCATCAAAGTATATCGTAAACACAAAAAAAGATGTACAATTGCAGCATATAATATTTCCAATTATTTTAAAAGTAATTATGTATCAATGTCAAATAAATTTTTCAACCCATAACAATTAAATTATATTAAATTTTTTCAACGTATTAATGCATTTCATAAATTTTAATGTGATTTTAAATGCCTACTAAAAACAATAAAACAGGTTTATTCTTTGGCTCTTTCAATCCCATTCACAATGGGCATTTGATGTTGGCTAAGTACATTTTAAATGAGTATGATTTAAATGAAATTTGGTTTGTGGTTAGTCCACAAAATCCGCTGAAAGACAAAAAAACACTGTTAGATGAACTTCATAGATTGCAATTGGTGCGCCTTGCTATAGAAGATGAACCTCGTTTTAAAGCAAGTGATATTGAATTTAAATTAGATAGGCCATCCTATACGATCAATACTTTAATACATCTTAAAGAAAAATATAGGCGCCCTTTTGTGTTATTGATGGGAGCAGACAGTGCGGTTAGTTTAAAAAAGTGGAAAAACTATGAAGCCATTTTAGATGGTTACGAAGTGTATGTGTATCCAAGACCTAGCGATAATGTAGATGCTATATTAAAACACAATAATTTAAAATTGATTCAGGCTCCACAAATTGAATTGTCTGCAACCTATATCAGACAAGCTATTAAAGCAAAAAAGGATGTAAGGTATTTATTAAGTGAAAAAGTTTATACCTATGTGAAAGAGATGCATTTTTTTGAAAAGTAGATCATAGCTATTGTTGAATAATAATGGCGGTTTATCATGAAGCCTAAATTTTACACAATAGCAATAATGATAGGCTTTATAGCAATATATTTTGCTTAACGAATCTTAACAAAAAAGTTAGCTGGCCTTAACAACTTTTTAAATGACATAAGTGTAGAATGGTTTGAATTTTGTAAAAGCAAATAAAAATTTATTAATTCACTACTTAAAATATATAGATATGAAAAAAATAGCAAGCATTGTTTTAGCGGCCACTGCCGGATTTGCAGGAGCTGCTATGTTTAATCAGTTTAAAATTCAAGAAAAACCTGCCATTAGTGCTGAGATTAAACAAGCTGTTAGAAATGTAAATTATGGTGCTGCACCAGAATTAAGCGTTAATTTTGAAGCAGCCGCAGAAAAAACAATTCATGCAGTAGTGCACATTAAAACCTTTTTTAAAGAAGATAGCTTTATGGCTGATCCTTGGCATCAATTTTTCTTTGGTGATAACGGATACAGAAGAAACTCACAGCAGCAAATGTCAACTGGGTCGGGCGTAATTATATCCGATAATGGCTACATTGCCACTAACAACCATGTTATAAATAATGCAGAAAAGGTGGAGGTTACCTTAAATAATAATAAAACCTATACTGCTGAAATAGTTGGCAAAGACCCAAACACTGACCTAGCCTTATTAAAAATTGAAGAAACAGGTTTACCTTATATCACCTATGGAAATTCAGATGATGTAAAAGTTGGACAATGGGCTTTAGCTGTTGGTAATCCTTTTAATTTAACATCAACTGTTACTGCAGGTATCATCAGTGCTAAAGGAAGAAGCATCAATGCTTTAGAAGCAAATGCAAGCAAAGGGAGTTATCCCATTGAATCATTTATTCAAACAGACGCAGCTGTTAATCCAGGGAACAGTGGTGGAGCATTGGTGAATACCACAGGGGAGCTAATCGGAATTAACTCGGCAATTGCTTCTAATACCGGTTCTTATGCTGGGTACTCTTTTGCTGTACCAGTAAATATTGTAAAAAAAGTAATGGCTGATTTACTTGAATTTGGTACTGTTCAACGTGCTTTTATAGGTGTAAGTATTAGAGAGATTGATAATAAATTAGCAGAAGAAAAGAACTTAAGTTTATATCAAGGTGTTTATGTGGCTGGACTTACCGAAGGTGGTGCCGCAGATATTGCTGGGGTTAAGGAAGGAGATATTATTACAAAAATAGGTGAAGCAAAAGTGAATAGCTCTCCTGAATTACAGGAACAAGTGAGTAAATACCGTCCTGGAGATAAGGTAAATGTTACTGTTATTAGAGAAGGAAAGGAAAAAGTAATGGCCTTAATGTTTAAGAATAAAAACAACAACACTGATTTAATGAAGAAGGAAAAATTAAGTGTAGTTAAGGCATTAGGTGCAGTTTTTGAACCAATAAGTGAAGATGAAATGCGCAGACTTAGAATTGCAAATGGAATTAAAATAAAACAGTTGGGCGAAGGAAAATTAGCAAGCTCTGGAATTAAAGAAGGTTTCATTATTACCAGCATAGATAAAAAGGCAGTTACAGAGGTTGAAGATTTGAACTTTTTAGAAAGCAAGAAAGGTGGGGTTTTAATAGAAGGTGTTTATCCTAATGGATTTAGAGCTTACTATGGTTTTGGCTTGTAAAACCAATTGCATTTATTTTTAGTCTAACTAATACCTTTACTTAATTATAAACTAGTCCATGAGTTTATGGTATAAAAAATAAATAGGCAATGGTAAATACCGACACAAATTGAAATTAATACAATTAGGCTATTCCGCAATTGGACTAATTTGAAAGTGTTATTGGTATAAATTATACGAAAGTTAAATGGTCTTTAGACCATTTCTAACTGAGGTAAATGCCGATGATCATTTGTTAGACCAAATTTATTTGGTCTATTGCAAATATCAAATCGGTATTAAATATTGATTGAATAAAAAAAAGCAGGTTAAAATACCTGCTTTTTTTTTGATGTGCCCGGGATGAGATTCGAACTCACACGATTTCTCGCCACCCCCTCAAGATGGTGCGTCTGCCAATTTCGCCACCCGGGCTGATTTTTTTGGAATGCAAATGTAATAGATTTGCCTAAACCCTATTCAACAATTTACATATTTTCGGAAAGTTGAAAATTTTCATTTAATATTTCTTGAACTCTGCCAACTTGTCGGTTGCTGAGCATTACTTTTATTCCACGACTATGGTATGCCGCACTAGTTAGAATCCATTGTACAGTACCTTGGGTTCGTTTTCCAGTCCGTTGGTCTTTTTTGAGCACCACTGCCACTTGAAGACCAATTTTAATATTGGATCGAAAATGTGCTGGATTATTATCAGTTTTTTGATTTAACATGGTCCACAAAAGTATATTTTTGCATCAATTATGAATATACTTTATATAAAAGCACTTCACATTATTTTTGTGGTAACTTGGTTTGCCGGTTTATTTTACATTGTTAGGTTATTTATTTATGATGTTGAAACCAAGGATAAGCCTGAAAACGAGCGTAACATACTATCAGCTCAATTTAGAATAATGCAAAAACGTTTATGGTATGGAATTACATGGCCTTCAGCGATATTAACTTGGTTTTTTGGATTGTGGTTGGTTTATTCGAATCCTGATTTCTTAAAAATGCCATGGTTTCATATTAAGTTAACAGCTGTAGTTTTATTAACTATTTATCATCTTTCTTGTGGTATGATATTAAAGCAGCTTAAAAATGAGCAATGCAATTATAGCACTGGTCAATTAAGAATATGGAATGAAGTGGCAACAGTATTTTTAGTTTCTATCATATTTTTAGTTGAATTACAACATACCCTGAATTGGATTTATGGATTAATTGGATTATTTGGATTTACAGCGATTTTAATGATTGCTATTAAGTTTTATAAAAAATTTAGGGAAAAATAAAAGGTCGACCAATAAATTAGCCGACCTTTTATAGGAGAAGTATTTTCTATTACTTAACCATTATTTTTTGTTTGCTGTTGTTTACTTCCACAATATAAATACCTTTATTCCATTGTGAAGCATCAATAATAGTATTATTGCTTTTTAATAAGGAGGAATGAACTAATTTTCCTTCTAAATTATAGATGTTGTATACACTGCTTTGATAAGGATGAGCAAACTGTTGAATGGAAATCTGATTTAAATCGTTTATAGAAATTAATACATTATGCTTAGCCATAATATCACTCATATTGGTGATAATTGTTGGGTCATAAACAACTACACTATCTATATCAATAAAGAAATCATCACCTGGAAATCCTTGATAAAATGCAATTCTAAAATTCCCACTCATGTTATTAAAGGTTCCAATTGGAACTTCAACTCTCTGATATTCGGCACTATCCGTATGATTTGTTACTGAAATTGAATCAACAAGATTCCATTGAAATGAAACATTTTGTTTGAATAAAATTTTTAAGCCTGCATTTCCGTTCAAATGGTGCGCTTGACCAGCTGCATTCACTATTCTGTATGAAAAACCAAATGTTGTATTAGAAGTAAGTGGCCCAATTAATGGTGAGGTGGTTGAATCAGTTGTTATATTATCATTGAGGTTTATTGACATGGATTGTGTTCCATTTATTCCTCTATTAGTAGATACTTCAATTGGACTAATGATGCCAAGCGGAATTAAATCAACATACCAACCTCCTTGTCCCTCTATAGTTTGAGTTGCAATAAGAGTATCAAAATTTTGATAGTATGGAAAAATAGGGGTAGAACCTGGTTGAGCCTTAGCCGAAAATGTAAATAAGGCAAAAAAAGCAATTGTTAAATAAGTTATTTTATTTTTCATGGGCCGTATAAATTATAATGCAAATATATTAAAAAATTGGTTCAATTGTGTATCCCTTGGCTTTCAATAAATTTAAAACTCCCTTTTCACCGCCTAAATGGGCTGCTCCAACTGCTATAAAGGTAGGTTGCTTTTTAGCCAGTTGCTCAATAACAGGTATCCAACTTTCATTTCTATGGTTTAAAAAAACATCCTCAAATTCAGCAATGCCACTGTCTTCACTCACTGTTAACTGATGCAGCTTTTCAATATTTTGAGTTTTATATACTTCAATCATTTCATTAAAACTTCTAATGCTTGCTTTGCCTTCTTTAATTGAACTAACCATATCCTTTACTTGAGTTTGAATAGGAATAGTATCTAAAACTTTCATTTGCAAATCAATTTCCTCAAGCCCAACTTGATTCATTTTATTTTTTTTAGCCTTTTTGGCAAAGGTTTCTTCATAGGATTTTGCGCCTTTTAATTGTTCCTTTAAAAGTATGCTTTGTAGATAAATGGGTTTCAACCTCGAGTACAGTTTTATTTTTAGCCCCGAAATTTTTACAGTATCACTCATGAAGGTTTTAATGATGGTGAGTTCCTCAGCACTACAAAAGTCATCAATAATTTTACCTGATGGAAGAATGGCGGATTTGCCAACTTCTTTTTTGGTTTCTTTGTTCATGTTGAGGTCAACTTCCAATGCAAGTGTTTTACATGATTTAAAAGCAGCTTCGGTTGATTTCGACAAAAAGAAATCCTTTTTTGATATTAAGTGAATTGTGCCAAAAACATAACTGGGTTCTGATAAACCAGGGCCGGTAACTTTCCAACATAAAGAATTAACCGCGTTGTTTTGAGCATTTAGATTAACATACAAGGAAATTAATAATCCCAGTGTAACTGTTTTCTTAAATTTTAATTTAAACATAAATCTAATATTGAGTTGATTTATTATTGTTTGAAAATTCCATTAAATAAGCCTTTATAAAAGCATCTAAATCACCATCCATCACAGATGTAACATTACTGGTTTCATATCCTGATCGCACATCTTTTACCAATTTGTATGGATGCATAACATAATTTCTTATTTGTGAACCCCATTCAATTTTCATTTTTGAGCCTTCAATAGCAGCTTGCGATTCCATGCGTTTTCGCAATTCTATTTCATACAATTGAGATTTTAATAATCTAATAGCATTTTCTTTGTTCTGCAATTGCGACCGACTCTCCTGATTTTTAATAATGATACCCGTAGGTTTATGATGTAATCGAACAGCAGTTTCCACCTTATTTACATTTTGTCCACCAGCACCACCTGACCTAAATGTGTCCCATTCAATATCACCCATGTTAACTTCAATTTCGATAGTATCGTCAATTAAAGGATATGCATAAACTGACGCAAAAGAAGTGTGACGTTTGGCGTTAGAATCAAATGGCGAAATTCTTACCAAGCGATGAACACCACTTTCACCTTTTAAATATCCATAAGCGAATTCACCAATAATTTCAATTGTAACAGATTTTATACCAGCAACATCACCTTCTTGATAATCAGTCTCAATGATTTGATACCCATGACTATCTGCCCACATTTTGTACATCCTTAAAAGCATAGATGCCCAATCACAACTTTCTGTTCCACCTGCTCCACTGTTTATAGTAAGCACCGCACTCAGGCTATCCTCTTTACCACTAAGCATATTTTTAAATTCAAGGTCTTCAAGTAGTTTCATTGCTTCAGTAAAACTATTATCCAAATCAGCTTCACTGGCCTCTCCTTCTTTTAAAAATTCCATCATAGTATATGCATCATCAGCCTGACTCGAACATTTATTAAATGCAACAGTCCAATTTTTTTTTGATTGAATAAGTTTAAGTTGTTCCTCAGCCTTTTTTGGGTCGTCCCAAAAGTCAGGAGCAAGAGTTTTTTCCTCTTCTTCTTCTATTTCTCGTATCTTTTTATCGATGTCAAAGATACCTCCTCAGCGCTTCAACGCGCTCCCTGAGATCTCTCACTTGTTCAATTGTTATCATGCCGCAAAAGTAAACAAAAAGTTTATTTTTAAAAGAATCTTCCAATTTTGAAGGATGAGTTTTATATTCGTAGGCAAATTAATATGCAAAAAAAAACTTTTATGTCTTATCCATATCAAATAAAGTCCCTGCAAGATTACCATAAACAATACAAAAGAAGTGTTGAACATCCCGAACTTTTTTGGGAAGAAGTGGCACAGCATTTTACATGGCAAAAAAAGTGGGATAAAGTTTTATCTTGGGAATTTAAAACGCCCTCAGTTAAATGGTTTGAAGGAGCAAAATTAAACATTACTGAAAATTGCTTAGACAGATACGTTCTATTACAACCAGATGTGCCTGCTATAATCTGGGAATCAAATGACCCCGAAGAACATCATAGAATATTAACGTATAAAGAATTGCATTTTAAAGTTTGCCAGTTTGCACATGTACTAAAAAACAATGGGGTAAAAAAAGGCGATAGAGTGTGTATATATATGGGTATGATTCCTGAGTTAGCCATAGCCTTATTGGCATGTGCTCGTATTGGAGCCATTCATTCTATTGTGTTTGGAGGTTTTTCAGCGCAAGCTATTGCCGACAGATTACAAGATGCTCAAGCAGCCTACATTATTACATGCGATGGAGCGTTTCGTGGAGCTAAAGATATTCCTCTTAAAAGCGTTATTGATGATGCATTGGTTGGGTGTAAATTTGTTAAGCGTGTTATTGTTTGCACACGTACCCGAACTCCAGTAAGTATGATTAAAGGAAGGGATGTTTGGTGGGAAGATGAAATTAAAAAGGTTGAAACGCAAGGAAATCCTTCTTTTCCTGCCGAGACAATGGATGCCGAAGATGAATTGTTTATTTTATACACTTCAGGTTCAACTGGAAAGCCTAAGGGTGTAGTGCATACCTGTGCAGGATATATGGTTTGGGCAAATTACACTTTTGTAAATGTATTTCAATATCAACCCAAGCAAATTCATTTTTGCACTGCCGACATAGGTTGGATAACTGGGCACAGCTATATTGTTTATGGCCCTTTAAGCGCTGGGGCAACAAGTTTAATGTTTGAAGGTGTGCCAACGTGGCCCGATGCAGGTAGGTTTTGGGAAATAATTGAGAAATATAAAGTTGACATTTTATACACTGCACCAACAGCTATAAGAAGTTTAATGGGCTTTGGTAACAGCTTTTTTGAAGGTAAAAATTTAGAAAGCATCAAAGTACTTGGTACTGTTGGTGAACCAATAAATGAAGAAGCATGGCAGTGGTATCACAAAAATATTGGAAAAGAAAAATCACCAATTGTGGATACCTGGTGGCAAACAGAAACAGGAGGGGTGTTAATATCAAATTTGGCTGGCGTTACACCAGCAAAACCATCTTTTGCAACCTTGCCATTACCTGGTGTTCAACCTGTATTGGTAGATGAAAATGGAAAAGTTATAGAAGGTAATGGGGTGAGCGGAAATTTATGTATGAAGGCGCCTTGGCCCGGAATTTTAAGAACTACCTACGGAGATCATGAACGTTGCCGCTTGAACTATTTTGCTACCTACGAAAATTTGTATTTCACAGGAGATGGTTGCCTGCGTGATGAAGAGGGAAATTATAGAATTACTGGTAGAGTTGATGATGTGTTAAATGTAAGCGGTCATAGGATTGGAACTGCTGAGGTTGAAAATGCCATAAATATGCATCAAGGTGTTGTTGAAAGTGCGGTGGTGGGTTATCCTCATGATATTAAAGGTCAAGGAATTTATGCTTACGTTATCTATCAAAGTGAACATGGTGATGCTGAAATGGCACGAAAAGATATTAGTCAAACAGTTGCCAGGGTAATTGGTGCTATAGCAAAACCCGATAAAATTCAATTTGTAAGTGGCTTGCCAAAAACAAGAAGCGGAAAAATAATGCGTAGAATTTTGAGGAAAATAGCTGAAAACGAATTAAGCAATTTGGGTGATACATCAACCTTACTTGACCCAAATGTAGTGGAGGAAATTATAAAGGGAAAAATTTAGTTCAATAATTATTGTTTGATGAAGGCCTTATGCAATGGTTAATTGTGAATTTTTTATTGTTAAATTATGAATGGCGAATGATTAACCTGAGTTCATCAAAGGGTAATTTGTAAATGTCTAATTATAAATTTATCGAATAGTGATTTATTTTGAAAGTTTTGGGCGCAACCTTCCAATTTAAACCTTTTCATTTTATGATGAGTTAAATTAATTGGAAGGTCAGGCCATTCGCTATATCTTTTTTTACAATCCACGGGCAATGCATAAAAAAAAGGATGCCGCTTCTGTCCTTTGCGCAAATTTATTGTTTCAAAAAAAATTATTATCATTAACATTTTAAATCTCTATCAATTACAATTAAGTTTTATGAAGTATATTTTAAATTCATTCTGCTATATAGCTTTTTTGCTGCCTTTTTCAGTTTTAGCACAATTCAATTATTCAGCATGCAAGCTTATGGTCGTTGTTGAAGAGTCTAATAAAAAAATGGAGGAGAAAATGAATCCAGAGGAGCTCAAAAATTACCAATTAGAAATTGAGCAATATAATCTTCACATAAAAAAGTATGTTACCCAGTTATGGAAAATTGGCGATAGGCCACAATTTATAAATAAAAGCGAAGCTAAAAATCTTGTTGAATCAAAGGCATTGAATACACTCATTTTATCGAACACAAAATTTAGTATCAATTATAACGATTATGCTAATTACAAATTAACTAATAAACTATTTGCAAGCAAAGATGCTATTGTCGAAAATTATAGTAAAAAGCAATTGCCCTATCGAGCATCTTCTATTATTTTAAAAAGAGCTGATGCGGCAGATGATGCTCCAGCATTCGCAATTGCTCCAATGCCTAGCATTAAACAAAGTGAAGCTGATATTATTTATGCTATTAAATCCTTGTCGCTGCAAATGGATTACCGAAGTAAAGGAACTACTGAGGTACAGTTAATGAAGCTGTATATTAAAAATGCACCACATTTAAAAGACTTAACCTTGTTAATCAACAGTCATGATATTGATGAAAGCGTTAAAAGTGAAGTTAAAGTTCATTATAAATTAGCTTTTGAAATGGTCATGCAAGAGGCAATTGAAAAAGCAATAGTACAAGCCGATAAAACAAAAGCCATTTGTTTAACCATTCCTAATACTGATGGATCTTTTTCATTTAAAGTTTTTGATGCGGCCAATATGGAAATTTTGGCACAATCGGGGACTATACCTCCAAGTGAATATTATCCTGAGTTAAATAATAAAATAAAAGTAAATCACTTAGAGGATTTTACTCACTATTGTGAATAGTTCATGTTTAAAAGCTATAAAATAATTTTATTTTTTGGTTTAAGTTTGATGCTTATTCATAAAAGCTTTTCCTCTAATTTAGGAGATAATACATTTATTGAGCTGAGGTCAAGTTATTCAATTTTAATGGCACATCGTCCAAATTTAAAGGGCTATCCTAATGGACACTTTTTAATGAGTGAAATAAATATAGGAAAAAAATTAGGATTTGAAAAAACTTGGTATGACATTTATCATCACCCAAATGTAGGACTAACATTGTTTTACACAGATATTGGTAAAAATAAATACACGGGCTTTGCATTGTCTACCATGGCATATATACAATTTCCTTATGCACGATTTAAAAAATCAAATTTTAATTTTAAGTTGGCACTAGGTCCAGGTTGGGTAGAAAAAAAATTTGATAGAGTCAACAATTACAAAAATGTGGTAACTGGAACACACTTAAATGCAGCAATACAACTAACTCAAAGCTTTGAATGGCATATAGCCAAACAACAATCACTTTCAATTGGTGTTTGTTTAACTCATTTTTCCAATGGTGCTTTTAAATTGCCCAACTTAGGTATAAATTTAGCAGGTTTGCAATTAGGCTATCATTATAATTTCAATGAAACTGAAATAGTAGCCATTGACCGACCAGCTTTTGAGAAAAAAATGAAATATTTAATTAATTACAGTGCTGGTATTAAGCAAGTATATCCTGTTTTGGGGCCGCAATATTTTCTAAGTAATTTATCAGCTTTCGCCTTGTATAATTATCATGAAAAAGGAAGTACTGGGATTATTTTAGATTTTTTTAAAGATGCTTCATTATATAACCAAATGAAATATGATACTGATTCAACCAATAACAATAAAAATAATTTACAAATTGGTTTAGGTGCAGTTTATGAGATTGAATTTGGTAAATTTACGATTCCATTAATTGCAGGTTTTTATGTTTACAACAATTATAAGGTGTTGCCAATAATGTACCTCAAGTTTGCATTAAGTTATCAAATTACAAAACATTTCTGCGCTAACTTTAACCTCAAAAGTCATTACGCCAAGGCCGATTATTTTTCCTACGGAGTAGGGTATAAATTTTAAAAAATTGTTTCTGTATTTTAAGAATATTGAAACAGAAAAATTGTTTATTTTGCAGCCTCTGTTATGACTTTGAAGCGCCTTATTTATTTTATTTTATTTAATGCTAATGGCTTAATACCAGTCTATGCTCAAGTTTCGATGCCGAATGTCATAAATGCAGCATTTGTAAACCAAAAACCCAAAATTGACGGTCACTTGGATGATGAAGTCTGGAAGACTGCAACCAAGATAAATAATTTTACCCAAAGAGAGCTAAAAATAGGTGAATCAGCAACCGAGCGTACAGAAGTTGCCATAATTACCACCGAACAATACTTATATGTTGGAGTTTGGTGTTACGACTCTCAGCCTGAAAAAATTATTTCAAAGGAATTAAAGCGTGATTTCAATTACGATTTAGATGATAATTTTATTATCATAATTGACACGTATCATGATTTAAGGAATGGGTTTATGTTTGTTACCAATCCAAATGGCGCTAGAGCCGACCTTCAGGTTTTTAATAATGGAGGAACAAGTAATGCTTATTGGAATGGTGTTTGGAACGTGATTACCTCGCGTTCTGATAGTGGATGGTTTGCTGAATTTGAAATACCGTTTTATACTTTAAAATACCGCACCAATGTGTCAGATCAAGTTTGGGGGGTAAATTTTGAAAGAAATATTAGACATAAAAGAGAGCAAGTTTTGTGGCAAGGATGGAGCCGTGATAACAGAATTCAACAATTAAATCATGCAGGAACATTAACAGGATTGACCCGTCTCACCAACAAAAAATTCATTGAAATAAAACCTTATGCAACCGCAGGAGGATTGCAATCAAAATCGGATGACAAACTTTTATTAAATGCAGGTGGAGATATCAATTATTTACTTTCTCCAACTTATCGTTTAAACCTTACCTTTAACACAGATTTTGCGCAAGTGGAAGCTGATCAACAACAAATAAATATTACACGATTTCCACTTTTTTTCCCAGAATTAAGAGAGTTTTTTTTAGAAGGTGAAGATTACTTTAATATGGGTTATGGAGGAAATAGAATTATTCCATTTTATACAAGAAGAATTGGATTGAATGAACAAAGAGAAACAGTGCCAATTATTGCAGGTGCTCGTTTATTGGGTAAAGAAAGCAACAATACATTAGGTATAATGAGTATTCAAACAGCGGCTGATGATGGGCAGGCATCAAGCAATTACTCAGCTATAAGTTGGCGCAATGATATTGGCAAACAAAGTGTAATTGGTGCCATGAGCGCTACTAAATTTGAATCAGGGAGACTACATACTACTAATGCAGTTAATGGGCGATATAGTACTTCAAAATTTTTAAAGAATAAAAATCTTGATATGGGCGGTGCTTTTATTCAAATTTATAACACTGATGTTGGCATTAAAAATGAAAGTTATGCCTACCGTGGATTTGTAAGTTATCCAAATGATAGATTTTCTGTATATAGCTCGTTTCAGCAAGCTCCTATGCCTTTTGAGCCTGAAGTGGGTTTAATGATAAGAAGAAATTTTAGAGAAGGTTTTACTGATATTTCTTTCAAACCTCGCTCACGCAATAGGTTTAAAAAAGTTAGGCAATATGAGTTTAAACCTGCTAGTGTTACATTTACCCAATACGATGATACCAAAACCATACAAAGCTTTGAATATAGAATACAATATTTTGGAGCGGATTTAAAATCTGGAGATAAAATGGTGCTGAATTATACCATAGTTGCCGAAGGGTTAATTAATGATTTTGAGATTAGTAAAGGAATTAAAATTACCAAAAATACTTACTGGTGGCGCCAATGGGAAGCTGATGTAAAAACATTCAGAGGCAGAACATTTGCACTTGCAAGTAATTTTATTTGGGGTGAATTTTATGACGGAAATGCCTTGCGTAACCGAACCGATTTATTTTGGCGCGCAGGAAAATTTTTTAATATGAGTGTGCGATATGAATTAAATGATGTTAATTTAAGCAATGGAAATTTTCAAACAAACCTTTTTGGAAGTAGGATTGAATACGCGCTGAATCCTAATTTATTTGGCTCTTTGCTTGGCCAATGGAACACCAACCAAGAAGAGTTAAATTTGAATTTTAGATTAAGATACATTCCTAAAATTGGAACTGATTTATATTTCATTTTTAATCAGTTGTATGATGCAAATTCTAATAAATTAGCTGTTAAATCAACAACAGTGTTAGCTAAATTGGTTTGGAGATTTGTGTTATAAATGAAACAAATTATTTTTTTGGTAAAAAAAAGAAATTATGATTTTGATGCTTATTTCTATCAAAAAGTCTTAAACTATTTTCAACCACTGTATATGGTGAATATCCAATATTAGCTAAATCATTAAAACATGAACTTCTGTTTTCATTATCCCAAAGTTCAATGTACAAAATTGGTTGATGTTTCTTAATCATTTCCAAACCTCCTTTAACAACAAAACTTTCAAAATTTTCAACATCCATTTTTATACCTACCACCTTTTTACCTATATTGTTTAATTGAGCATAATCATCTAACTTATATATTGGAACATTGTAAAATTCACCTTCATTGTTTTCGGTTATTGATTCATGAACTACATGACTTAATCCTTGAAATTTAACTTTATTTTGTACTGGCATCACCATTTTTATACTGCCATTTTCGTTGCCAAGAGCCACTTCATGAACAATTACATTGTTAAGCTTAAAATAATTGATAATACGTTTTAATGTGCGAATATTACTTGTAACAGGTTCAAAGGCATGTATTTCCAAATGTCGAAATTTACGCGCAGCAGTGGCTGTCATGATACCAATATTTGCGCCAATATCGAGTAAAGCACCTTCGCTTGGCATTAAACTGAGGAAATGAAAGAAATGATTTTCATTTTTGTCCCATTTTAAAGTATATATTTTGAATATTGAAAAAATAAACAAATATTTTTCAAAGCCAAATAGGCGCTGAAGCAGGTATTTTAAGGAGGTTTTCAATGGTAATTCTATTTCGCGAAAATACTGATATTTCTATGACTCAATCATTAACTAGGCCGCAAAAGAAGCTAAAATTAAGGAAATCAACAACTTAATGTTAAGTAATTGCAAAGGAACTCAATAAAAATGGGCTGTTTATGGTCTACTTTCGCCCTTGAATAATTATATCTAATTGGAAATAGCAGTAAATACAAGGCTTTTGCAGCATAATAAATTAGAAGGCATTGGAAGGTTCATGTTTGAAACTCTCAAGCGTATTACTGTTGCCCATCCTGAACACCATTTTTATTTTATTTTCGACAGACCATTTCACGAGGATTTTATTTTTTCAGATAACATCACTCCAATAATAGCTGGACCGCCAGCACGTCATCCATTTTTGTTTGTTTATTGGCTAGAATTTACGGTGTATGATTTATTGAAGAAACTTAATATTGATCTTTTTCTATCTTGCGATGGTTATCTTTCGTTAAGAAGTTCGGTGAGGCAACTAGCCGTAATTCACGACATCAATTTTTATCATTACCCAAATGATTTACCTTGGCTGGTAAGAAAATATTACAATTATTATTTCCCGAAATTTGCTAAAAAGGCAAATAGAATTGCCACGGTTTCAAATTTTTCGAAACAAGACATGGTTAATTCATATCACATTAATCCAGAATTAATTGATGTAGTATTTAATGGTTGTAGCGAAGGATTTGTACCTGTTGATGTTAAAAAAAGAGCAGCAACCGAAAAAAAAATTGCCCAGGGTTGTCCATATTTTCTTTTTGTAGGTTCTATTCAACCAAGAAAAAATTTGCAAAGATTATTTAAGGCTTTTGATTTATTTAAAAAGAAGTCTAATGCTAGCCACAAATTAATTATTGCTGGTTCCAAATATTTCTGGAATCAAACAATGAAGGATAGTTTGGCTTCATGTGAATTTATAAAAGATATTATTTTTTTAGGTCGAGTTGAAGAAGAAATGTTGCATGAAATTACAGCAAGTGCTTATGCAGCTGTATATGTACCATTGTATGAAGGATTTGGAATCCCACTTTTAGAGGCCATGCATTGCGAAGTGCCAATAATTACTTCAAACGTAAGCAGCTTACCAGAAGTTGCAGGAGATGCTGCATTGTATTGCGATCCCAATGACGTAGAAGATATTGCAAATGCTATGTTAAAGTTGGTAAATGATCATTCAATTAGAACTGAATTGTTGGAAAAAGGAAAAATTCGTAAACAATTATTCAGCTGGGATGCTACTGCTGATTTGCTATGGGAATCATGTAACAAGGTGTTAAAAAATTAATCGATGTTAAAAACATGTATGCATATCAATAAAAATGAAGCTGGCTGTGATGAAGCAGGAAGAGGATGCTTGGCAGGTCCAGTGTTTGCTGCAGCTGTAATTTTGCCAGATAATTTCGAAAATGAACTACTAAACGATTCAAAGAAATTGAATGAGAAAAACAGGTATTTATTGAGAGGGATAATTGAAAATCAAGCGCTCACATATGCTGTTGCAATGCTCGACAATCATGAAATTGATAAGATAAATATTTTAAATGCTTCCATTAAAGCTATGCATTTGACACTAGCACAACTTAAAATAAAACCCAAACATATTGTTGTTGATGGCAATAGATTTAAGAGGTTTGAAAATATAGCTTATACTACTGTGGTTAAAGGAGATGGAAGGTATGCCAATATTGCTGCCGCATCAATATTAGCTAAGACATATCGCGATGATTTTATGCTAAAATTGGATGCCGAATTTCCAAACTATGATTGGAAAACGAATAAAGGTTATCCAACAGTTAAGCACAGAAAAGCTATAGCCGAATTTGGTATAACAAATTACCATAGAAGTACATTCAGATTACTTTCATCACAAATGGAATTGCCATTTGACCAAGTTAAAATTATTGTAAAACCACGAAAAATTAAAAAGAATGCTTAAGAAAATTCTCATTACTTTTTTAATTGTTCCAATTGTTGGAAGTGCTATTTACGGCTATTTTTATTTTAAGCAAGTTAAAACACCACTCACGCCTGTATTGAAGGCAATACCTACTGATGCAGTTTGTATAACCGAAGCACACGATTTTTCAAATACTTGGAAAAGTTTTTCATCTGAAAATGCCATATGGAAAGAACTTTTAAGTGTTGAAGCATTTAAGGATTTAAACAATAAAATAAATTTCTTTGATTCAGTTTTTGTGCATGGAGAAAAGGTGTTAAATATTGATGACCATACTAAAATTTATTTATCGGTGCACGCTGATACTGCCAAGGGAGTTGACTTTATTTTGGCATTTAATATCCCACTCACAGCTGAAAAGCGCGCTGTGAACGATATTATTGAACAAGCTATTCCTGTTATGTATACTAAGAGTGATACACTTGTGGCTGGTATAGCAATTCATCAGTATAGTTTAAGAGATGGAAAAAAGTTTTATTATTATTTGAATAATACAGTCTTTGCACTGAGTTATTCTCCTGATTTAATCGAAAAATCTGTAAGAACTTTAGTTACAAACACATCCTTACTTCAAAATAAATCTTTCACCAAAATTTTAAAAACAGCTGGGAACGAAAGCAGTGCTAATGTGTTTGTAAATTTCAGGAATTTATCGGGAATTATGCCACAATACCTTAGTGAAGAAAATAAAACGTTTATTGATGCTATGTCAAATTTTGCACAATGGATTTCAATGGATTTAAATTTAAAAAACGACATCATTTCAATGAATGGATTTTCATACAGTGACCTTGCAGCACATGATTATTTATCCCTTTTCAAAAATCAAAAGGCTCCAAAAGTAGAAATGACTTCAATAATGCCATTAAATACTGCTTTTTTTAGCTATGTTGGGATTAATGATGGACAAAAGTATTTGAGAGATTTTCAACAATTTAATGAAGCATTTCCAGAACAAGAACTAAATAAAAAGCAATTAAAATCTATCGAGTCAAAGTATGGAATTGATTTGCATTTTTTCTTTAATAGTTGGATTGGTAACGAAATGGCAGTAGTAATTACTGAATCTTATGGCGAAAAATATGCTCCTGAGCAGTACGCAATATTTAAAGCTAGGGATGTTAATAAAGCACTTATGGCATTCAAAGAATTATCACAAAGTATAGCTGTAAATGCGGCAGTTGAAACATCTAATGATGTGGTAGAGTTTGATGAATACAGGACTTTTAATATTTATAAACTTGAATTGCCAACTTTTTTACCTCTTCTTTTTGGTAAGGCATATCCAACTTTTAAAACGCATTATTATACGGCTATTGGCGATTATCTCATTATTGGTGAGGATCAAAGTTCATTGCGAAGTTTAATTAATTTTTATAGTGCAGGTCGAACTTTGGTTAAAGATAAACACTACCTCAAGTTTGCTGAAAGTTTATCTGAAAGTTCCAATTTCTTTGTTTATTCTGCTGTTGCAAGGTCAACAAAACTATATGCCAATCAATTGGAAAATGGCCTCGCAAAAGAAGTTGAAAAAAACACTTCTTTGTTCAGAAAATTTCAATCTTTAGCTTTACAATTTAAAGGAAGTGGCGATTTATTTTATAACAATTTATGTTTGAAATATAACCCTGTGTACAAGCCAGAATTCAATACTTTGTGGGATTTAGAAATAGATACCACATTTATTTCTGAACCTTTTTATGCGAAAAATTTGCTTGATTCAAGTGATTTATTTGCTCTGCAGGATGCAAATTATAAGGTACATTTATTCGACCATCAAGGAAAAGAATTATGGACCAAGGAGATAGGTGAAAAAATAATAGGTAATATTCATCAAATTCAATCAAATAAGCCTGGAAATTATCGTTTAGCCTTTGTTTCTGAAAAGCATTTATATATGATTGATGAAACTGGTGAGTTTCCTGAAAATTACCCAGTAACCCTTAAAGCCAATGCTACAACAGGTTTAGGTTATATCAATTTTAATAAAAACGAGAATCCACTACTTCTTGTGGCATGCGATAATTTGAGTATTTATAATTATAAAATAAATGGAAGTATTGATACCGATTGGAAGACCGATCATTTAAAAGATACTCTACTTGGAAAATTCGTACCATTTACATGCGATGGAAGAGAAATGATTTGTTTTGCCGATGAAGGAAAAAATTTAAGATTGATTGATAAACGAGGAAATTGGATTGTAAAATTCAAAGAAAAGTTACCTGGCTTACATCAGAATGTATTTTATTTAGATATAAAAAAATCATTGAACACTTCTGGTATCTATGTTTCTGATGAGAATGGAATGGTTTATAGATATAATTTTAAAGGCGTTTTTGATAAGTTTGAATTAATGCCTAAATTAAGTAAGGGATATCATTTTTTATATGCAGATATTGATTTTGATGGCAAAGGTGATTTTGTTTTTACTGATCATAATCGTTTGAATGTACTAAATAAAGATAAAAGTATTAAATTCGATTTTACCTTTAATTCTAGAATTAATGGAAGTGCTCAATTTGTTCAACTAAACGATTCAACATCAAAATTGGCAGTTTCTACCAATGATGAAGGATTGTTTATATTCGATAGCAATGGTGCATTAAATAGAGGAATATCTTTGGCAGGAAAAGCTCCAGTTTGTATCACATCTATTGACAAAGCAAAATATTATTTTGCAGTGACAACTTTTGGAAGAAGAGTTTTGGCACACGCCATTGACAATGAACCTATTGAAAAAATGGAGTTAGTACCTTAATGATATTATTTGTTTATGATTAATTTGATACTTTCACCTTGATTGATGGTCAAAAAATAAATACCGTTATTTAAATCAGATAAATCTAAAGTCTCATTGTATTTTATACTTGTAAAATTACTTATCTCATTACCTAATAGGTCGAATATTTTCACTAAATTAAGTTGATTTGATTTGCCAAAATTAATGGTAAGCATTCCTGCACTTGGATTTGGAAAACAAGTTGATTTTTTAATTTCGTATGTTTCTATTCCTTCAATACAATTACTTCCATTAAAGGTTGCTTGAGCTGTGGGTGAAAAATTGCCACTGCCATCTGGACATCTGGCCATTGATATATTCACAGTTTGAACACCAAAAGTTAAACTATCAATAATGATTGAGTTTCCATCACTTATCAAAATTTGTTCCCCACTTGCTGATAGTTTAAAATTAGCATGTAAATTAGTACTGATAGTTTCTTGATCGGCCCAAACGGTTATAAATCCATGCGGATTTATAAGTGTGTTTTCAGGAAAGGCATATTTATTAGGAATCAAAAAATTGTCACTTAAAAACAATCCATGCAAATTTATAGTGCTATCGGTATTATTGTATAATTCAATCCAGTCTTCAAATGCACCTATCTCATTTTGTTGACCTGATGTGTTACTTGCTAAAAACTCATTAATTGTAATCGAACCAAATGAAGGAATTGGAAAAGTGGCGTTTAGGGTGTAAAATTCATGTTCAGCTCTTGCAGGTAAAAATTTGCCTATTGAGTCATTTTCTGCGTAAATATAATATTGCATTGATGAGCCAGTAATTGTTATTGAATTACCAAAAATACCATCATTGGCATTTACATCATTATGCAATCCATCATCAAACAAAGGCAATTGCAAAAATTTTTCTTCAACATTAAAACGATAGCCAACATAGGCGCTATTATTATTGGCATTTGAAATTGCAACTTTCAACTCAACCACTGAATTTATAAGTGGAGAATTAGAACTAAAAACAGGCGTATTAATGTTAGGCTCAGTTGCTATTAATTCGGGTACTGTTTGCAGAAATTGTTTACGGGCTTCTAATAAATTTGATATTCCTGGAACAGTAAAATTACCAAATGTTACATCGGTATTTAAACCATTTTGAAACTGTTGATAGGAGAATAATTTATTTAAGTCAGCATTTAAGGCACTATCCACAATAGATTGATATTGCGCAGCTGCAGTAAGATAATTGCCATTCAGCAAATTTTCTGTTAGCATTGTTTTATAATGGGCAAGAAATTTTCTTTTCATAGTAGAATCACCTAGTACAATATTTATTAATGGCCAGGCAATATCGGTGGCGTGAGCAAATGGAGAATAGGCTATTAATTCGGGCACCGTTTTTTGTCCCATCCCTATAGTACCTTGGCCTGCATAAGGAAAAGCACCAAAACACATATTCAAATCCCAGATGACTGAATTAAAATGCCCAGTGTTATCTTTGTATACATAATGATTTTGGGCATATACACCGTTGTAACTATCTAAGTTTACAAATAAATTATTAAAGGCTAACATCCAAATGGCTCTATCTATATCCATTTTGTTTGGCAAATCAACTGTATTGTTAGTTACAACATTACACAAATCTATAAAGTCAGTCCAACCATAATCTGACTTCATATCATATATTGATAAATAGCTTGTACTATCTGCATTAATATACTTAAAGCTGTTTTTTGAAGCCGCTGATGGTGATAATTCTGATGAACATTTAACAAAACAATTATTATCACTATAAAAATGTTCCGAAATAAATTTTTTATCGATGCTTTCGTCATTAGTAAATACGCCATAATAAACACCATTAATAGTAACTTTTGCAAAATTAGATTGTGGACAATGCATATAGTTTTTTAAAATACCATAGCCTAGGACCTCTCTAATAAATGATGGATCGCCATATCCGTTACTTAATTTAATTGATTCAAATCCTTGGTGATCTTGACTTTTAAATTCATCTAAAGAAATATGTAACGGGTTTTTGGCACTATATGCATTATATGAACTGTTTCCTTTAAAACGAACGCCTGCACTATCGTATTGAATGCCATTTATTTTTACCCAATTGGCCATATAGTATTCTTCTGTTGTATTTTTGTACACATCCATGATTGAATCCCAATTGGCTGATGGAAAATTAATTTCAATGTCCTGCACTGTATTGATATCGTAAAGAGATTGCGAATTGGCGTTTATAAAAAACAATAATAGGGCTATTGATAAGAAAAATTTTTGTTTCATTGCAGTATTGACATTAAAAAAAGAACACTGAATTTTAATTAAGATTCAGTGTTCCTTTAAAGTTCTTCAAATATTTATTAATCAATAATTAACTTCAAAGTTGAAGTTTCATTGAGGTCATTTATAATCTGTAAATAATAACATGAAGCTTCCAACATTTCGGTATTAATTTCAATAGAACTGCTGGTAATATTATTAATTTGCTTCAAAGTTCTTCCTTGTATATCAATTATTGAAATTGAATGTGAATTAGCATTATCATAAAATGTTAATGTTGCAACGTCATGCACAGGATTTGGGGCAAGAGCATTATGATTATTGTTAGCTTTGGATGTAATTAATGGAGAGCAATTAATACAATCGCTAAAGCAAACAGTAGGTAAAATTTGTGCGCTATCTACTGAAGCAATTATTCTATTGCCACCTTGAGCACATGCTGAAGGAACTGTTTCTGCGGTTGTTGCAGTATTCCCGTTATAAAATTTATAATCCACTTGAGTGCCAGGAGTCAAATAGGCCATGTATTCATAAACACTATTTCCAAAACTATACATAATGGTACTTGCGGGATCATTATTCTGAAAATTACCTGCTATATGAACACCATTTGAAGACACTGATTCATTCGACATATTGACTTTAATGCGATACATTATTTCTGTTGCCGAGTTGTTGCCACTATAATAAATTTCAGGTAGAATTAATGTGTCATCGCTTAATGAATCTATGTAGAGCCAGCGATATCCGTTCAATAAACTTTGAGATTCAACTGGAATATTTTCAATATCATATCCAGCAACACCTAATTCAAATTGGTACTCATACATTTGAAATGCTGGTATATTATAAATAGCATAGTAAATATTAGTATCAGTTGTGCTTTGAGTTAAGTGTAAAAAGCCATGTGTTAAATCTCCACCCATCCCAATCACACTTTGAAAAGTAGATGACATGTAAGCATCATTAGAGTTTATCATACCTGAATACTGCATATTTACTGCAAAACGAACATATTTTGCATCAACAATAAAAGAAATACCAAAGATGAAAATTAATGTATATATTATTTTATTTTTCATAATTGTAAAATTACTTATTTAATACTATTTGTTTTGTTGCTGACCCTTCAGGGCTAATAAGTTGAATAAAATAATTTCCATTTGGCAGCGATGATATATCAATTTTATTTGCATTATAAAAGGTATTTACAATTTTACCTGATTGATCTATAACATTTATACTAAATTGCTTTCCATAAAGGCTGGCATCAGAAAAACTTATAATTCCAGCAGTAGGATTTGGATAAAAATTTATTTTATCAGAAAAATTAACATCCATTACAGCTGATGGAGTCATTGTAAAAACAAATGTTTTAGAATATTGATAAACGCAAGCATTCGAATCTGTAATTCTTACTAAATAGTTTCCGCTTTGAGTTGGTGTATAAGTTTGGGCGTTTGCTCCACTTATCTGCTGACCATTTAAGTACCATTGATAAGCTGCTGCAGAAGTAGCGCTTAAAACACTGGCATTTTCAGTAATGGTTGGTATGGCAGGAGGAGTATTATTAATAAAACAAGCGCTATATTTTTTAATTTTTGATCCTGAACCAGAGTGACTATAAACCAATTGACCTGCTGAATTAAATTCACGCACTGTACCTGAAGGCACTGGTGAACATACAATTTCATTACCATTTGGCAATTGTTGAGTTCCACCTTCATTACTACTATACATACCACTAACGGTTTTTCTACTCGTATAAGAAGCAGGAGTATAAGCAGAACCCGCTGTAATTGTATAGTTATAACCATTAATTGGTGTTATAATTTGATCAGCCGAAGATTGATTTGCAGAAACACCTTTGTTATTATAACCGCATAAGCGACCTGGTACTGTTGAAAATTCGTCAGCCCAATGTGCATCATGAGTAACATTTAAAATAGCTGAACCAGCAGCCCCATATGCAGCAGGGTTGCCCCATCTATATAGTATATCGCCTCCTTTTCCTGAAAATCCACCTGAATGAGAAGCAGCTTCTGCTGTGGTTGTGCTATGGTCAATAATATACCATTCGTCATGATTATGAGAACTAAAAGAAATTTGATCTAACATAGGATTATAATCAACTCCATTCATATGTTGCCAATCTGATTGTGCTTGATAATTAATATTCAATAGTTGAGGGTTATCAACCAAACTCGTTACATAATTTGCTTTTGTTGGGTCAGTATTTTGCATTAAATGGTCCCACGATCTCCACTCCCAAACCACAGTTCCTGTAGTTAAACCTGTTGGTTGTACTTCAATAATCTTATCAGGCCACATTTGATTTGAGTAGGTGGTACATCCGGCTGCTACTACCTCTGCGGCTGTTTTTCTTTCATAAACTATAGCAAGCACATTTCCGTTAGGAAGAGGTCTAATATCATGGTGTGAAACAAAGTCTGTACCGGTAATTAAGTAATCCCACAGTAAGGTTCCATTGTAGTCATGTTTTGTAATTCTTCCGCAAATAGGGCCACCTGGTGCTCCAGTGGGTAAACCTGAAGTAGCTTTGGCAGCTCTCCATAAATATCCTCCAGGCATTAAATAAGAAGAATATCCAGTGGAGCCTGTTAATCCTGTCCATGTGTGGTAGGAAGTCCATGTTGTATCATAAAGAGTTGCACTGGTGGCATTTTTAGCTGCAGTTAAAAAATATCCATCCCATTGTTGAGCCTTTGATAAATTATTGAAAATTGCCAAGACAATTACTAAATAAAGTTTATTCATTTTTTTCATAAATATTAATATTAAACAAATATCAAGAAATAAATATTAATATATTAAATCTTGAGGCAAATGTAGAAATTATTGAGGTAAATTTAATGCGCTAATACTACTGAAAAAATCGTCTTCATAACTATTACCTATGGGCACTTCTATTTTATCAAGATAAATTATTTTTTTTCTAACTGAGGTGATGTTGGCTAAAGGAACAATAAATGATCGATGTACTCGTTTGAATTTTAATTGGGGCAATTTTTCCAATATGCCTTTCATGGTGATGCGGGCTACAATGTTTTTACCATTTTTGATGTGAATTTTTAAATAATCATCCAATCCTTCGATGAGTAAAATATCATCAATTTTTATTTTGTTTAAACTGTAATCGGCTCTTATGTATATAAACTGCTCTGCTGTTTGGCCATTTTGTTGTGTATAATTATAGTAATCGAGTGCTTTTTTTACGGATTGATTAAATCTATCGAAACTAAATGGTTTCAATAAAAAATCAATAGCATTTAAATTAAATCCTTCCACAGCATATTCTCCGTGAGCAGTAGTAAAAATTACCATGGCAGGTTGTTTTAATTTTTTAAAAACTTCAATGCCCGAAATAGAAGGCATATTGATATCTAAAAACAATAAATCTACAGGATAATTATTCAAATAATGTATAGCCTCCGTTGGAGAAGTAAAAGTTTTTTTTAATTCTAGAAAACTCACTTGCTCACAAAAGCTTTCGATTACTTTTAGTGCAGGTGGTTCATCATCAATGGCAATGCATGTTATCATTTTAGTTTTATTTTAAGTAAAATTGAATAGCTTTCTTTTTCATCATTTATAGTTAATTCATATAAATTAGCATACAATAAGTCAAGTCGTTTTTGCACATTCGATAACCCTAAGCCACCCTCTGTTATTTGTGTATTTTGATCGAGCACCTTGTTATTAAAAACCGTAAGGCATATTTCAGTTTCGCTTACAAAAACGCTTATTTTAATGATTGATTTTTTTTCAGGATTGACCCCGTATTTAAATGCATTTTCAACAAAGGTGCTTAACAATAGGGGAGCAATTTCTCGTTCATCAGTTGAACCTTCAACATAAAATTCAACATTAACTGTATTTTCGAATCTTAACTTTTGCAAGCCTACATAACTGCTAATATAGCCAAGCTCTTTATTGATAGGAATAAAATTTTTGTGCGCTTCATTTGTAATATACCTTAGCATTACTGAAAATAAAGCAATAGCATGTGGTACTTCATTTGATTTTTGAATTGCTAAGGAGTATATACTGTTGAGCGTGTTAAATAAGAAATGTGGCTTTATTTGTGCCTTCAAAAAGGACAACTCAGCATCTACTTTTTCTTTTTCGATTTTCTTTAATTTATTGTTGAAATTAAAAAATAATGCACTCACTAAAACAATTAAAAATTTAAATAAGTGTTGATTGAATTCATGAAAAAGCATAAAATTAATGCCTCTTGAATGATGTCTTTGTATTTTACCAGCAGCTATTTCAAGCAAGTGAGGATGTTGTATAGCATTAGCACTTATCCATGAAAATGTCACATAAATGCATATAATACTAAAGCCAAAACTTAGGTATTTTTTTTGGTCAAAAAGTTTAGGAATTAGGAGATAATAGGAAATATAAAAGAAACCTAAGAGAAGCACAAAATACAACATTTCGTGTCGGAATCCTTGGTCGTGTATAAAGTCAAAAGACAATGAAAAGTTTGGAGAAAACAATATGGGCAGAAGCAAAAATGAAATACTTCCGAACATATGTAGTAAAATAGATTTTGAACTATTACTCATTGTTTTACAAACATATTGCTATAAAATTACATATTAAAAAAAACACAAATTAATTGAGGTGTTTAATCATATTTGAGCGGTATATGCATTTGAGTGTATGTATGTACTTTTGATTTTTAATGCAAGTTTTCGCAAAAGGGACAGCAGCGGCATCCTCTCAATGAAAAGTTTCAAATGATTTCGCTATCATTTTCATTGAGAGATACAGCGGATGGCCCGGCCCTTCTATTCGTTTTTCACGGATAGGAGGGTTTGCCCAAATTTAAACATTTATCCTCGAAGTTGATCAAGCCAATTGTTCATCAATTTTGCATTTTCTTCATCTACTTTCAAACGCTTCTCAATGTGTCCAAATTCAGATTCATCAATAGTTTCAAGTAAGTTAAGTCCTTTTTCGGTGATAGTAATTTCCACTGCCCTTCGGTCGCTTTTGTTTTCGCTACGTTGCGCCAATCCTTTTGAAATTAGTTTGTCAACAATGCGTGTAGCGTTCGAGTTTTTATCAATCATACGAGCAGTTATTTCTTGATTGCAGTATGTTTTTGGAAACCTACCCTTTAAAATGCGAAGTACATTATATTGAGGTGCTGTTATATCAAAGTTTTTGAGGAATTCGCTTGCCATGCTGTTGAGCCAACTACTAGTAAAGTTTATGTTCAGTATTAGTTTTTGAAGCTCACTTTTGAATGGCTTGGTTTGCATTATTTCTTCTTCAAGTTTCATGTGGTTTTTGTGCAAAGATAACTATATAATTGTAGCTACAATTAAAAAAACGGCTTAATATGATGGAATAATTTCCAAGGTGTTCAACTAATTAGTTAAAATGCTAATAATCAATATAAAGCAAAGGGTTTAATAAAAAAGTAAGGGGATAAAATTTTAACAATAGTAGAGGTAAAATTTTCAATTTGAGATAATTTATTACTTTTGCGTTCCTTTTTTGAAAGGAATTGGCCTAAGATGCTGATTAATAAGATAAAACAAATTTAACAAAATAAATATTAACTAATAATTATGAATCAAATTGTGTATTTAGTACCCGCCCTCGGAATTTTAGGGTTAGTGGTAATGGCTGTTAAATCGGCTTGGGTTAGCAAACAAGATGCTGGAGATAAAAACATGCAAGAATTGGCTGGTTACATTGCTGATGGAGCCATGGCATTTTTGAAAGCGGAATGGAAAGTATTAAGTATTTTTGTGGTAATTGCTGCTGCATTGCTTGCTTATTCGGGTACCATACATGAGGTAAATGGAATACAAATTCATTCCAGTTGGATAATTTCAATGTCATTTATTATAGGAGCTGTTTTTTCAGCCACAGCTGGTTATATTGGTATGAAAGTGGCCACCAAAGCCAATGTGCGCACTACACAAGCTGCTCGTACAAGTTTGAAACAGGCTTTAAAAGTTTCTTTTACTGGAGGAACAGTAATGGGATTAGGTGTTGCAGGTTTGGCAGTGCTTGGTTTAGGTGGTTTATTTTTGGTATTTCTAAAAATGTTTAATGTAACAGAAGTAGATAGCGATCAAATGAAAACTGCCATAGAAGTGTTAACAGGTTTTTCGTTAGGAGCTGAGTCAATTGCTTTGTTTGCACGTGTTGGTGGTGGAATTTATACGAAAGCGGCCGATGTGGGTGCTGATTTAGTTGGTAAAGTTGAAGCAGGAATACCTGAAGATGATGTGCGTAACCCTGCCACGATTGCAGATAATGTAGGTGATAATGTAGGGGATGTAGCAGGTATGGGTGCCGATTTATTTGGTTCATATGTTGCTACTATTTTAGCCACTATGGTATTAGGGCAAGAAATTAATGTTGAGGATAATTATGGAGGTATGTCGCCAATTTTATTACCAATGGTTATTTGTGGTTTAGGAATTGTTTTTTCTATAGTGGGTACTTGGTTCGTAACTATCAAAGATGAAAAGTCGAATGTACAAAATGCCTTAAATATGGGTAACTGGTCGTCTATGATTTTAACTGTTATTGCTTCCTATTTTGTGGTAAACATGATGTTGCCCGATACATTGAATTTACGTGGATATGAGTTTACAAAATTGAATGTATTTTTAGCTATAGTAGTTGGAACAGTAGTTGGAGCTATTATGAGTATTGTTACTGAATATTATACAGCAATGGGTAAAGGCCCTGTTAACTCTATTATTCAACAATCATCAACTGGACATGCTACTAACATTATTGGTGGTTTGTCTGTAGGTATGAAATCAACAGTTATCCCAATTTTAACATTAGCTGGAGGTATTATGGCATCCTACTATTTTGCTGGATTATATGGTGTAGCTATAGCTGCTGCAGGTATGATGGCAACCACAGCAATGCAACTTGCTATTGATGCTTTTGGTCCAATAGCTGATAATGCTGGTGGTATTGCTGAAATGAGTCAATTACCCCCAGAAGTTCGTGAACGAACAGATAATTTAGATGCTGTAGGTAATACAACTGCTGCTACAGGTAAAGGTTTTGCAATTGCCTCTGCTGCGCTAACTTCATTGGCTTTGTTTGCTGCTTTTGTTGGAATTGCTGGTATTGATGCGATTGATATTTACAAAGCTCCTGTATTGGCTGGTTTATTTGTTGGAGGTATGATTCCTTTTATTTTTTCTGCTCTTTGTATTCAAGCAGTGGGAAGAGCAGCAATGGATATGGTACAAGAAGTTAGACGTCAGTTCCGTGAAATTCCTGGAATTATGGAATATAAAGCCAAGCCTGAATATGAAAAGTGTGTAGCTATTTCAACTAATGCTTCTATTCGCGAAATGATGTTGCCAGGAGGTATTGCATTGGTTACGCCAGTTTTAGTAGGATTTATTTTTGGCCCAGAAGTTTTAGGTGGTTTATTGGCAGGCGTTACTGTTTCAGGAGTATTAATGGGAATTTTCCAAAGTAATGCTGGTGGCGCGTGGGACAATGCAAAAAAATCTTTCGAAAAAGGCGTAATGATTAACGGTGAAATGTATTACAAAAAATCAGAGCCGCATAAAGCTTCTGTTACTGGTGACACTGTTGGTGATCCATTCAAAGATACTTCAGGTCCTTCAATGAATATTTTGATTAAATTAATGAGTATTGTATCACTTGTAATTGCTCCTTATATAGCGCAACCAAGTACCAATCATGATGGCGTTGATGCCTGTTGTGAAGCCAAAGTTGAGGCTGCTTGCTGTGAAAAAGGCGCACATGAAAGTAAATGTGATATGAGCCTTTGTGCTACTATGACCAAAGAAGAATGTGCAGCACATTGCGACAAAATGGGTTGCTCGGCTGAAGAAAAAGAATATTGTATGAGCATGTATGATGCTGATGGTAAGTTTATTGGTGGAAAATGTGATATGGAAAAGTGCAAAAAAATGAGCGCTGAAGAGTGTGCCGCTTATTGTGATAAAATGGGCTGTTCAGCTGAACAAAAGGCCGCATGTTTAAAAATGATTGAAGCCCACAAGGGTGAAGGAGGTGCTTGTATGGATGGTTGCAAAAGTGCCTGCAAAACAAAAGAAGAATGCATGAAAAATTGCGGAGAAGCATGTGCTAGCAAGCACTAGTTTTTAGAAGCATAATAAATTTATCCGTACCAGTACTTAGTTTAAATTACAGTATTGGTACGGATTTTTTTTTAGAATTAATTTCTGAATTTCGTGCTCATAAAAATAAAGTACTCCTATTGCCGAGTCATCAACCAAGCAGTTTAAAAAAGCGCATCATATTTTTGTGATGCGCTTTTTTGTTGACACGCATCAATCAGTAATAAACACAAAGGCAGTGAACTGCTGATTTAATTCCATAGGCATTTTATTTTATATTTGTTGTAAAATGGTTAGGAATTTTAAATGTAAAATTTATGTATAAGCAAATATGTGTTATTTTAATGCTTGTTTTATTGATGGGCTGTAAAATAAATAAGCCCATTAAATACAAACTCAAAAACATTGACATAAATATTGAAAAGAATTTAGCAGAAGTAGTTTTTGATATTGAATATTTTTTAGATAAAAGAAATGAAACAATTGATAATATGATATTGTTTGCTAATCCTAAAAATACCAAAATTGATGGAATAAATGCTTGCGTAAATTCAGAAAGGCATTATAAAAAATCACCCGTGACAGTGCAATTTGTTGAAACATTGAACAAGCACCTGATTAAAAGAAATACATTTAAAAGAGCCCTAGTAAATAAAAAGGATTCAGCTGACTTTTATATCACAGCAAGTTTATTTCAATTTTCATCTAAACAAGTGCTATCAAATACTGCTGTGGTTGGTGCACAATTTGGTTTAATTGGAGCCTTAGCCACTGCAAATACGAAGTCGTATGGCAAAATAGTAATTGAATTGAAGGACATCAAGTTATTTAATGCTAAGGATGAATTAGTGAAGGATTTGGGAAAGTTTAGGAAAGAATATGAAGGCGACTTTCATGCTGATGCCAACTGTTGGTGTGCTTATGATAATATAAATACAAAATTAAAGGAATATAATTCTGAATTTATTAATCTAATTGAAAAGGAAATTTTAGTTAAAAAAAATAAGTCATAAATTATTTTGGTTTTTAATTTTATGGGCTACTTGATATTACTTTCTAAAATAATTTTTTCTAAACTTTGATTGTGAATATCCCAACTGTAATTAAGCTCGACAAATTTTCTACCTTTTTCTGCTAAATGTTGCATTAAGTTTTCATCCTGCAAAAGTTGAATTACCAATTTTGCAAGTGCTTCTTTATTTTCACCAACCAATATTTCTTCCCCTTGCTTTGCACCAAGAGGAGCATTCGCAAGGGGAGAGGTAATACAAGGAATTTTCATTGCCATAGCTTCTAACAATTTATTTTGTAAGCCTGTTCCTATTTGCATTGGGGCAATAAAAATTTTACTTCTTATATAACTAGCTCTTATATCATTAACCCATCCGCTCACAAATACATTTTTGGAAGCAAGCAATTTAACTTCTTTAACTGGTGATGTGCCTGAAATTAAAATTTTAGTTTCTGGAAATTTTTTCCAAACCAAAGGCATTACCTCTTTTACCAAATAGGTAGCACAATTAATATTGGGTGGATAACTCATGTTGCCGGTAAATACCAAATCAAAATCTTTTTTTGATGAAACAGGTTTAAAATATTCGAGGTCGACCCCATTGGGGATTACGTTTATTTTATTGTTTTCCTCATGTATAATGCAATTTTTATCTTGTTCGGATATGATAACATGGTGTTCAAAATAATGAAAAATAATATGCTCATATTGGCGCAACCTTTGAAACTCGGCACTAAAAATGGGTTTCATAAAAATAGAGGCATCTTTTAACCTACGTTCCATTCCCTTTGCAAATGCATCTTGATAATCAATTGTCTTAGGAATTCTAGATATGTTTTTTGCGTATTCAGCAGTGCGTAATAGTTGACAAAATATGGCATCAGGGTTTGTTTCATGCAAAAAAGTGTCAAACATTTTTTGTGCACTTTTATGATGAAAGTAATATACCTGAAATGGTTTATTCCCAAAAAATCCAATTAATAAATTCAAGGCAATTTGAATTTTACTGATATTGGCGATACAAATTTCTTTACAATGTTTCTTTAACTCTGTAATCGCATCTTGATTTAATTTACCATCATTGGTGGCAAATAAATAGATGTCGTTATTTTTAGATAAGCTTTTAATTTGATTAAAGGCACGAAGTTTATCACCTTTATCTAAGGGATAAGGAACTCGTGAAAGCACAAATAATATTTTTTTTCTGTCGTTCAATGTAAAAGAAACTAGGAATACCTTTATTTAAAGGCACAAATAAACAATTTTTTATGATTCATTTTTCAGGGGATTGACATTAAAAATGAATCAAGTGCAGCCGCATTCATTTTTGAATCAAATTGTTTTGATATAAGTGATCTTGCATTTTCACCAATTTGCTTATACTGGTCAAATCTAGAGAAACAGCCATCCAGCAAATCAACAAAATCGTTAGATGAGTGGGCAAATAAAAGATGTTCAAAGGGCTTTGCATCAATACCTGTAGCTGCCTGCGGATTACAAATGACAATTTTACCCAATGCCATAGCTTCTACAATTTTAATTTTTAAACCACCACCCGAAAATATAGGTGCAACCATAATTGGGTATTTTCCCATAAATGATTTCGCATTTTCTACTTCACCTAAGTTGAATATATTTATAGATTCTAATTGTTTTAATTTTTCAGGCATTGATTTTCCTGCTAAATAAAATTTTGCTGTTGGATGTTTCATTAAAAGTTTTTTCCACACTTTATCAATAAACCAATTTACACCTTCTAAATTTGGGTACCAATCCATTGCACCAATAAAGAATATGGTTTTTTCGGAACTTGATTTTGAAATATTGTATTGCGACAAATCAATGGTAAAAGGTAGCGTAAATATTGGTTTATGATCAAAATGTTGATGGAAGAAATCATGATCTTTTCTTGTAATGGCAATAATTGCATCACATTTTTTTATCATCAACATTTCTTCGTCTTTCAATCTTTGACTTTGAATGTTTAAGTAATATTTTTTAAAAAATGAAGCAGTTTTGTTCGCTATTTCCTTCCATATAAGATGTTCAATATTATGAGCACGATATACTTTTTTAGCTGATGAATTTTGTGCAATAGTATCCAAATAACTGCAAGTAAATAAGCTATCAAAAATTACTATATCTGGCTTGTACTTTTTTAATATCTCTTTAAGTTTAATTTCAAAGGCAGCACTTTCAAATCGCACAATATGGAAAGAACGTTTGCTAAAGAAAAGATTCTTAATAGCTTTTAAAATATTGATATGAGTATCAATATAATAAGTTTCAGGATTAAATTTTTGTTTCCATGATAGCGGAAATCCACCCTGGAGTATAGGATGTTTTGTTGTTTCCATGGCCAAAATCTTAATTTCCACACCATTCATATGAAGCATTTCTGCCAAATTCAGCATTGCCAAGCATCCTCCATCCTTAGCAGGAAAAGGAATTTTACTGCAAATTTGAAGTACTTTCATTGTTTTTCTTTAAAAAGATTTTTTTAAGTGGGTTTAAATAGGCATCCAAGTCAAATAAAGCCGAGTCCTTTGTTGCTTTATAAGTTAAGAATATGCCAATTGGCAATAAAATAATAGTAGCCATCCAGGCACCTTGCCAAGCTTCCCAAACACCTTCTTTAGCCGACTTTTCGCCTGTAATACTTAACACATGAAAAATTAAGAAGAAGCAAACTGAAACTACTGCAGGCATTCCAATTCCTCCTTTTCGTATGATAGCACCTAAAGGCGCTCCAATAAAAAATAATACTAAACATGCAAAAGAAAGAGTGAATTTTTTATGCCATTCAATTTTATATCTGCTCTCAGTTTCAATGGCATTTTTTATTGACAAAGTGTTCACATTCATATAACTTTGGTTGGTTCGAGCAAGGTTGAGTGCATTTTCAAAAATTCTCTTTTGTTCGTCAGCATTATATATCATTAACCAATTTTTTTGATTCAAAATTAATGTAGTAATAGAATCATAATTTTCAGCTTGCACTATAGTATCAGAAAATAAATTGAAGTTTTTGTTTACCTGTTTTATGATGTTAAATTTTCGTTCTTCATTTTCTTTTTTCAAGGTATCAATTTCATTGCTAAGTTGAGCAATATTCATCATTTGATAATTATCTTTAAATAATGATTCGTCAGTTCTTATCATCTTAAAATCACGCATATCCATCACAATTGTTTCTTCCTTAAATGAAGTTCTTGTAAGTGGTTTAAAACCTTTGTTGTTTTGAGATACTACTTCTTCATAACTGTGGCCATCCTTTAAAGTAATTAGCAAAAAATTTTCATCCGCACTCATTTTCATTCTTCCTTCTTTGGCCATGACTACCTTATTATTGCCTTGTCGTTGTGTGTGGTCATATATTAAAATGTTATATAGAATATTTTTTTTAGCATCTTTTTTAGCAACTTTAATTGTAAAGTCTTGAATACCATTATAAAATACACCTTCTTTAATATCTAAGGATGGTTTTTGATGTGTAATATCATAAAGCAATGTTCCCATTTTTAGATTAGCCACTGGCAACACAAAATTAGCAAATAAGAATGCTCCAATAGCCATAATTCCTGTTGTGATTATTAATGGTTTCATCACTTTTTGTAACGACATTCCTGAGGATTTTAACGCAGTTAATTCATAACTTTCTGCTAAATTTCCAAAGGTCATTATTGAGGCTAAAAGTATTGCTAATGGTAAGGCCATTGGAACTAAAGTTACAGCCACATAAAACATAAGCTCTAGGATTAAAAACCAGTCTAAACCTTTGCCAACAAAATCATCAATATATTTCCAAACAAATTGCATGAGTAATATAAACATTACCACAGCAAAGGTCATTATAAATGGCCCTAAATAGGATTTCAATATGAGTTTATTTATCTTTTTCAAATCGATTCATACTTTATCCAGTTCATCCCTTTTTTTAAGTTTTTTTGTGTAAAATCTTCTGCACTTCCTTCTTCTGGAATAACATTATAGCCCCATTCGGCATGTGGAGGTAAACTCATTAAAATTGATTCGGTTCTCCCATTGGTTTCTAAACCAAACTTTGTTCCCTTATCATATACCAAATTAAATTCTACATATCTCCCTCTTCTTAAAAATTGCCATTTCTTTTCCCTTTCACCGTATGGCTTATCGCAGTTCTTTTTCATAAGGTGAATATATGTTGGAGCAAAAATATTACCAACCGATTTTACAAACTCAAATAATTCATTTTTATTTCCATTAAGATGATCAAAAAATATCCCACCAATACCTCTTGTTTCTTTTCGGTGAGGAATATAAAAGTAATCATCTGCCCAATTTTTAAATTTTACATAATAACTTTCATCATTTTGATCACATACTCCTTTAAGTTGCTGATGAAAAAATTGTGCATCTTCAGGTTGAATATAGTGTGGTGTTAAATCTATCCCTCCACCAAACCAAAATAGATGATCTCCTGCCTCAAAATAACGAACATTCATATGTATTATTGGTACCATAGGATTTGCTGGGTGTAAAACAATTGACACACCCGTAGCATAAAACTCACTTCCTTTTAATTGTTGATTTGATTTTATTAAAAACTCAGGTGTTGGGCCATACACAGCAGAATAATTTACTCCACCTTTTTCAATTATTTTTCCATTTTGTAAAACTGCGCTCCTTCCACCACCGCCCTCTTCTCTTTCCCAATAGTCAAAAATAAATTTTGATTTACCATCGGCATCTTCAATTTGCTTTATGATATCTAATTGTAAATTTTGAAACCACAACGATATACTTTCTTTATCTAGAATACTCACTTTAGATATTACTGTTTTTTTAGTTCAAAATCTTCATACTTTAAGATGAAAATACTTTGATTTTCAAATCCACTATCATCACCTGTTTTTTTATAATGATAAGTATTACTTAGGCCAATATATTTTGTTGATTCTATTTTATCTAAGCAGTGATTTCCGTATTTTGTTATGAGAGGAACAAAATAATTTGCCGCATCATATCCAGCAAAGGCATATTTTCCAGGTTCAGT
>DAORKI010000010.1:0-56473 GCA_035439485.1 Bacteroidia bacterium | reverse complement strand
CATCGGCATTTACCTCAGTTTGAAATGGTCTAAAGACCATTTCACTTTCGTATTAGTAGTTTTTGCAAAAGGGATGGAAGCGGTTATCCTTTTTTTGTGCGCGGTGTTTGCGCAGATAAAAAAAGATAAAAGTGAACAGCCGGACCTTCTGCTAATTGAGCAAAGCTTTGCTCAATTAGCAGAAGGGTTTGCCCAATAAATATTTAGAGACTCTTTTGCTAATTTTAATCAACAAATTCCCATGCCGACTGATAAGCATCAATACTTTCGGCATACTCAATAAAGGCCTTGTAAAAAGTATGATTGGCAAGTGTGGCGCTGTCACCTATGACCACTAATCTTTCGCGTGCACGTGTTAATGCCACATTCATACGTCTGATGTCATTTAAAAAACCAATTTCTTTAGTATTGTTGCTGCGGACTAGACTAATGTAAATAATATCGCGTTCCTGCCCTTGAAAGCCATCCACAGTTTTTACCACAATCTTTGCGGGCATCTGCAGTATAGTTTCATCAGCAGCAATGATTTGTGTGATATATTGCACTTGCTCTTTGTAAGGTGAAATAATTCCAATGGTAATATCTTTTGTTTTTTTCTCTTTTTCGACATATTGATTTAACAGCAAATGCAAATGTTTGAGTAATAAAACTGCTTCTTCGGGATTGGCTATGCTTAAACTTTCGGGGTTGGTAATTTCGTTGAATCCACAACCTGCTGTATCAATAAAAGTAAGTGCTTTATTTAAGAAATTATCATCAACATTTGAACTTAAAAGTGCCGATTTTACTGAAGTATCAGCAATTAAATTTCCTCCATAAAATTGATTGTTCGAAAAATTCATAATATGTTCATGCATTCGGTACTGTGTGTTTAACATGATAGAAATTCCGTCAATATGCATGGCTTGTTCAAACAAAGTTTCTTTTAAACCTTCAGTTTCTGCTTTTTTTGATTTCACGGTTGGAGGCAACTGAAAATGATCACCTGCAAAAATTACTCGATTGCTTCTACTGATAGGTATCCAGCACATAGGTTCTAAAGCTTGTGCAGCTTCATCAATAAACACAGTAGTAAATTGTTTATCACGCATTAATCTGTTAGCTGAAACTACAGGAGTGCAGCATATTACTTGGGCTTTATCGAACTGCTCATATGTAATATAATCTTCCAATACACGAGCCTCATTTAAAATTTTACGCGCTTCTTGATAAAGTAGTTGACGCTGCTCTCTATCGCTTTTTCCAAAGGTGCGTTTGTATTTACCAGCCATTCTAAAATATTCTTCGGCAGTTTTTCTATAGGCTTTTAAATCTTTAAATGATTGATGAGCTGCTACTTTTGCATCTAAAGTATTCATTAAAACTTCATCTGAAATACGTGCCGGATTTCCTAATCGAAGCACATTGATTTTAGCGAGATGTAATTTTTCGGTAAGAATATCAACTGCAGTGTTGCTACTACTGCATACCAATACTTGTTTTTCGGTTTTTAATACTTGAGCAATGGCCTGCACCAGTGTGGTAGTTTTACCAGTGCCAGGAGGGCCGTGAATGATGGCCACATCTTGCGCCTGCAAAATATTATTGACGGCTTTATTTTGTGAATGATTTAACTCAGCTATATAAATTTCAGGTATTTTTTTATCAAAAGTTGGAGCTATAGAATTATATAAAACATCGCGTAAAGTTGCAAGTCGATTACCTTTAGCATTGATTACTTTATCTAAGGCAATGTTCATTTCTTTATAGGTATTTTCATCAAACAATAAGTTGATACCTAATTTGCCATCATCGCACCAGTCGGGGAGCTCATCAGTACTTAAGGTTAATCGTAATTTGTTTTGATTAATTACCTTTACAGTACCATTGATTGGTGTAGCATTTTGATGTGTATTAGAAAAAAGTGCTGCAATCTTTCCTCCCGAAAATTGATGAGGTTCGTTATGGTTGGTGGTTCTTTCGATGTCAATACTAATGTATTCACCTAAACCAATTTCGGTGTTGGTAATTATTATAGGAAACCAAGTTACTCCATTTTGTTTGCGGTAATTGATGTTATTGCGCATGAAGTGCGCTTTGTATTGCTCGTAATCCTCGTCACGTTCAATTTTTAAAAGATGTTTAAGTTTGAGTAAGCGTTGCAAAATTTGGTGTTAAATTTTTAATGTTGCCAAACATAAGCAATAGAAAGATAATAATACTAGGTGAATTATTTGTTCTTGAAATTTATGTCAGTTTTGTTAACACCCTTTCACATATTAGTCCCCATTCATCGCAACAAAAAATGCATTTACCTCAAAGCCTTTTCAGAATGATTTTTGCAATGATTTATCATTTATGTTTGATGTGAATTTAAAACTAAAAGATATGAAAAAAGCATTTGTCATCAGCGCCCTAATGTTAACATGTTTAACTGTTTTTGAATCATGTAAAAAGTCGGAAGATGTTGTTACTTCAGCCGCTACCACCACTGAGGCAACAGTTACAGTTGCACTAAAAGCTAATCAAAGTTATTCTTATACTTTACCAGCAAATAGTAATAAGAAGCCATATCGTATTTTAAAAGCTTCATCACAAAATGCCACAACAGAAATAGTTGCTGATGCCTCAGGAAATATGCAATTGGTATATACTCCCGCATTAAATTTTATTGGAACTGATGCCATAGCACTAACTACTGCTCCATCTGACACTTGTGAAGGCCACAAACCTCCACATCATGGAGAACATCCTGGTGGGCATCATGGCTTAAGTGAAGGCAAACCACAGGGTGATAATCAAAAAATTCATCATGGCAGACCTCATCCAAAAAAGAAATTACCATTTTTACATAAAAAGAAATGCAACAATGAAGAAAACACCACAGAGACAATAATCCTTATTCATTTTAATATTACTAGTGATGAAACTATCAGCACAGTAAATTAATGTTAGTTTCAATAATTAAGGATGGAAAGGGTTGCTTATAATGTGGCCCTTTTTTTATTCTTCTAAAGGTCCAAAACAATTTCTTAAAAAAGGAAGCAAGCCTTTTAAAACAAATTCAGGCTCTTCGTAAAATCCCATGTGTGCGCTGTGTTCTAACAGTAATAATTGATGTTCTTGTGGCAAATCAAATTGATGTTGATGTAATTCCAAAGGCAATAATAAATCGTGTAAACCGGCAATAAACATTACAGGACAATGACAAAATTGTAAAACCACTTCGGTATTTCTACGTTGTTTCATTCCTTCAATAGCAGCTACAATTCCTTGTACTGAAGTTTCATTAGCAATACTTACTGCTTTTTGAAATATTTCAGGTTTCTTTTTTACATTACTAGGTAAGAACAGTTTTTTTACTGATTCTTTCAAATATTTTTCTTTATTCTTTTTAGCTACTTTAATGGCTTTATCTCTATCTGCCTTCTTTTCATCACTATCGGCAAGGGCAGTTGAATGAAATAAAACCACACCTCTTAAATTGTCCATATATTTTTCTGCAAAAGCCATGGTGACATATCCTCCCATGCTATGTCCAATTATAACATATCTTCTTAATTGTAGTTGATTTAAAACTGCTTTGACAGCTTCGGCCATTAAATCCATTTTATGTACATAGCCAAAATTATCGGTATTACCATGTCCAGGTAAATCAATTAAAACAACTTTGTATCTTTTACTTAACTCGGGCAGTATATTTTCCCAAATTTGAAAGCTGCCTAAAAAGCCATGTAAAAGTACAATGGCTCTACCTTTTCCTTTTACACGATAATTTATTTTTCCTTCTCTGAAATGAGCAAATGGCATGAGTAATAATTATGCAATAGCAACTTTTTTTCCAGCCATCATATTTTCAATATCATCAATTTCAATAGGAATGTGTGCCATTAAATTAACAGGACCATTGCTTGTTACTAAAATATCATTTTCTAAACGAATGCCAAGTGATTCTTCAGGAATATAGATGCCAGGTTCACAAGTAAATACCATACCAGCTTCAATTGGTTTTTTGAAGTCGCCAATATCATGAACATCTAATCCAAGGAAGTGAGAAGTACCGTGCATAAAATATTTTTTATATAAAGGGGAGTTAGGGTTTTGTTTAGCCACAGCTTCAGCATCCAACAAGCCCAAACCTATTAGTTCTTGTTCCATTAATTTGCCCACTTCTTTATGATACTGCTCAATATAATTTCCTACAACCAACATTTGTGTTGCAGCTTTTAATACGCGTAATACAGCATTATAAACATCTTTTTGACGAGGGGTAAACTTGCCGCTAACAGGTACACACCTTGTTAAATCGCTGGCATAATTTGCATATTCGGCAGCTACATCAAGTAGTATAACTTCACCTGCATTGCATGCCTTATTATTATCAACATAATGCAGTACACAAGCACTTGCACCGCTCGCTATAATTGGGCCGTAGGCAAATCCATTAGAACGGTTGCGCACAAATTCATGAATTAATTCAGCTTCAATTTCATATTCAGTTACACCAGGTTTAATAAAACTTAGTAATCTATTGAATCCCTTTGCGGTGATATTACATGCCTGTTGAATGAGCTCAATTTCATATTCATTTTTTACTGCTCTTATGTTTTTCATGATAGGGGCAGAGCGCTTAAATTGATGCAATGGATATTTATTTTTACACCATTTAATAAAACGAGCATCACGGCTCTCAACTTCAATTACAGCGCGTAAATGTTCATTGGTATTCAAATAAATATTTTCTGCTTCACAAACTAAACTGTTTAATATAGTTTCGAATTGCGACAACCAATACACTGTTTTAATACCTGAAGTTTGAAAGGCTTCTTCTTTAGTGTATTTGTGCCCTTCCCAAATAGCAATGTTTTCGTTTGTTTCTTTCAAGAAAAGTATTTCTTTATGAGCAGCATCTCTAGTGTCAGGAGCAATTACTAAAATACTCTCTTCTTGGTCAATACCACATAGGTGAAATAAATCCGTGTTTTGTTTAAAGCCCATGTGTCCATCAGCATTGGTAGGCATAACATCATTGGAGTTAAAAATAGCAACGGAATTGGGCAACAAATGTTTTACAAATCGATTCCTGTTATTGATAAATAATTCGGGATTAATAGCGGTATATTTCATGTAGTTAATTTTTCTTATTTTAAAATTCAAATATAATCAAAGATTCAAAAATATAGTTCAGTCATTAGTTTTTGTTGATAAAACTTTCCCCGACAAATAAAAAGTATTTACCGAATTGAAATAACTGATAATTTTAAATTATTCTATATTTGAAATTAAATTAATTATGATTATGAAATTAAGAATAACATCATTTGCACTATTTTTTTCGATTTTAGTTGTTCAGGCACAAACAAATCCTGCCATCACAAATTGGTTACAAAACAACACCATCACAGGTCGACATTATGTAAATGGCAATTCAACACCTATTGTAGATGCAGTAATTGCCAATGTGCAAACTGTTCAATACTCAACAGATTGGGTATATGCTAACACCAATGGAATTCCAACTTATGTTACTGGTCCATTTTTAGATGGTAATCCTTCTTTAGCTACAGATCAAAATGCCATATTTAAATTTCCATTAAACCCTATACAAAATACAGGAACACCAACCGCAACCACTGGTGGAAATATTGGTGTATTTATTAATGGGGTTGCACTATTTGATTATAGAGATGGTGTTGCTTGGAATGCGACAACTAATGCCTTATGCGGTGGACCAGGAAATCCTCCATGTCCAGGTGGACCAGGTGCCAGCATGGATTGGAATAGAGATGCCATTGTTGCAGAAAGAGCAGGTTTTGATTGCAATAAAGCACATCCTGCAATGGGTAATTATCATCATCATCAAAACCCAAGTGCCTTTAATTTAGATTTGCTTGTACTTTCAAATGTATGTGATTTATATCCAGCAGATGGATTGTATGTAATTGATAGTACAGCTCATTCTCCTTTGATTGGGTTTGCCTATGATGGGTTTCCTATTTATGGAGCTTATGCTTATAAAAATGCAGATGGCACAGGTGGCATTACCCGTATGAAGTCAAGTTATACTTTGAGGAATATTACAACACGTACCACAAGTCCTACTGGAGCCACAGTTACCACAGGACCTCCGGTTAGTACTACTTATCCATTAGGATATTTTAGAGAGGATTATCAATACAACAGCACCTCTGCTGCTACTCCTGATTTTTTGGATGAACACAATGGACGTTTTTGTGTCACTCCTGAATATCCAAATGGTATTTATTGTTATTTCACAACTGTAGATGCCAACTGGAATTCGGCCTATCCTTATGCAGTTGGTCCAACATTTTATGGCGTTAAAACTGCTGCCAAAGTCACCTCCATTTCTGAACCTGTAACCACATATTCACCAACAACTAGTATTTTAAATAGCAAAGCAAATAAAATTTCGATTAGTATTTATCCTAGCCCTGCCTCAGAATTTATTGCAGTTCAATTGAATGAATTAGCTAAAAGCAATGTGTTAATTGAAATGTATGATATGTTAGGCAAACAAATTCAAAATTCAGTAATTTATCAAGGAAGCACCATTGGTTATTTTGATGTAAGAACATTATATAATGGCGATTATTTTATAAAGGTAATTTCAGATAAGGAAGTGCTCACAAAGACTGTGAGTATTTTGAAATAGCGGATTAAATTTTAGGATTTTCTGTATAAGTGTAAATTTTCTTTTCATTTATACAAGGTAATTTTTTTATTTTGTAACCTTATTTATATTTGTGATACAAGCTTACTAAAATCACACCAATTTCTAACAGTGAAAGAGGTTTGTTTTGATAATAATCTTTACTTTTTGGGTACTTAACTGATTTGTATTCACCCATTTCATTGTTTCGCAGAATTCATGTTGAATCGTTCACTTCAGCCCAAATTTATATTATTTTTTGGGTATTATGAAGAAAAGAAATTTAATAACCAAGCTTGTAATCAAATTACTGCTTGATCATTCAAAAATTAACTTGCACTAAAAACTCTATTTCTTAAGTTTAACCCCAAGCATTGAAACAGCATAAGTAAATTTAACTTCTATGGTTATAGTTTTTTTGAGGGTATCTTTTAATGCACCCTCCAAGTCAAACTTAAAGTATTTGTTGCTGAAAACTTGGTCTTTAATGTTTTGATTGATGCCAGAAACTACTATTTTATTTGCAGTTCTTGAACTAATTTTACTGGTATTGAAAATGCTTACTGGGCTTGGATTTTGGGTTGTATTAATTGATCCATTCATAGTTTCAAATAAGTCAAAATTTTGGTCAGGGGCAGAGGTTAAAAGATTAAATTCCATATCAGTTATGGTAATATCTTTTAAAGCTTCTCGTGGAAATTTATTTGCTGTTGCCATTGAATCTGCATTAAAATAAACTGTATTTGCTGTATCGTAGCTGAGCGGTGAGTTACTGTTTGGCTTGAGTGTAAGTGTAATTTTTTCGCCATTATAATCGAATTTAAGTGATTCTTCTTTTTTACAAGACTGAAAAAGAAATACAAAAACTGCCACAAAGGCGAGAAGAGAGAAGAGTTTTTTCATTTTATTTAAGGTTGAGTTTTTTAAAAATATTCAGCAAAAATAGAACTTATTGTGATGAATCAAAATAGTATTCTTATTATCATTATATGCATTTTCATATCAAACTAAAACTAAAAAAATATTTTAGTTTACGCTAATTAACAATGAGGAGGCCTTTGTTAAATAAATTAATTTTTATAATCAGCTAATACTAAGAAAACAAGTTTTTCATCAGTAAAAAGTCTATTGAAAGTTTTGATTTATTTCTTTTCTAAAATACCTTTTAAGTTATTCAAATTTTGTTTCATAGCGTCACCTAACATACCTTTAACAAACACAATCATTAGATTCATAGGGAATGGAGAATTTCCATAAAATTCATTAGTTACTTGGGTATGTGTTGCATCTACAGCCTTACATGTCGTTGATGCCTTGGCATTACTTTTAAAAGGTCTAACAAAACGTAAATCAACATCAATTCGTTCGTTGCTAATTTTCATAATTTCCTGTTCACCTTTACCAACATTTTTATTTTGACTGTCCCAAGCTGAAATATAACCTACCGTGCCATCAATACCTTTTGTGGTCATTAATGAATTTGGGTCTTCCATCACCCAAATACTATAATATTTTTGGTTATCAATTAGTTTAACATATTCAAAAACTTCTGCTTGCGGGCGTTCAATAATTATACTTTGAGTAACGGTATAATCTTTTGGAATTAATAGTGCGATGACTAACATTAATGCACTAATACCAACAATACCTAACAAAATTATTTTAACAATTTTCATATTTTGGGCATTTATGTTTATTGATTAGTTATTGCATTGAGCAAACAATTCCTCCCATTAAAGCTAAACAAATGGTCCAATATCCAACATTAATAGCAATATATTTAAAACTTTTTCTTTCAAATAAGGCATTAATTCCCATAATAGGAAGCGCAACAGTAAATCCTGAAATGGTTCCATGTAAAACACCATGTTTAAAGGTTCTAAAATTATTTCCATGTTTGGCCATAAAATCTTTTATGAACAAACCAACTTCTGAATTTGGATCATTGAAACCCGGCTCATTGGCTAATACAGAAAATACGCCCCACTGATGAATTACCATAAATTGAACTGCAAATGCTAGAAAAAAACTAAACACAAAGGTTAAACCAAATATTAAGGCCATATTGGCCCCTTTCATTTTATCTTCGGTCATTTCTGCTGCGTTCATCCACGCATTACCTAAGGTTTTTGGATTGTACCAAATAAAGCCAAGAATTAAAGGCACTAATGAGGCAATTAGGATTGCCATGAAATTTACATTCATACTTTTATGTTTTAATGGTTGATTTATTAAATTTATGGTAAATGTAATAAATTGTTTGAAAATGAAAATTGGGTTTTTATTATGAGTCAATTCTAAAAGTATTACAAGTAATTTTTGGCTTTATTTCTATAGTTTATGAACTCAATTTGGTTCAGAAATAAATAATACTATTTTTGCCAAATCTGTAATGAAAAAATACTCTCAATTTGGAACCAACTGATATCAATAACCCTGAATACTTTCATAAAGTAGTCGATTGTCAGTATGCCTGCCCTGCACATACTCCTGTACCTCAATATATTCGTTTAATTGCCGAAGGGAAATACACCGAAGCATACATGATTAACTGGGATTCAAATGTATTTCCTGGTGTGCTTGGCCGAACTTGCGATAGACCTTGTGAACCTGCTTGTCGCAGAGGTAGAGTAGAGGATGAACCTGTTGCCATTTGTCGTTTAAAGCGTGTAGCTTCTGATAACAAATCAGATGTAAAAAAACATATGCCACAAGGCCCTTTTAAACCGAATGGAAAGAAGGTGGCATTGGTGGGCGCTGGTCCAGCATCTTTAACTGTGGCGCGCGATTTGGCCACTATAGGTTATGAAATTCATTTATTTGATGAACAAAAATTAGGTGGTGGCTTTATGCGAAGTCAAATTCCAGCTTTCCGTTTGCCTGAAGAAGTATTGAATGAAGAAGTAAACTTTATTTTAGATTTAGGAATTAACACCCATTTTAATCATTATGTAAGTAGTTTAAAAGATTTACTTAGTAAAGATTATGATGCTATTTTCGTTGGTTCTGGTGCTCCAAAGGCAAAGGATTTAACCGATTTACCAGGACGTTCTGAAGCCAATGCAAATATTCATTTAGGTATTCATTGGTTATCTAGTGTGGCATTTGAGCACACCCATAAAATAGGTAAAAATGTTATAGTTTTAGGTGGTGGAAATACCGCTATGGACTGCTGCAGGACCGCGCGTAGATTAGGAGGTGAAAATGTAAAGGTTGTAGTTAGAAGTCCTTTTGCTGATATGAAAGCCTCTCCTTGGGAGAAAGAAGATGCACAACATGAAGATATTCCGATTATAGATAATCATGTACCTAAAGCTTTTGTTGTTGAAAATGGTGTATTAAAGGGAATGCATTTCGAAAAAGTGCACGCAATTTATGACGAAAATGGAAAAAGAAAATTAGTGCCAACAGGCGAAGCTCTCGTATTTATTGAAGCTGATGATGTTTTAGTAGCCATTGGTCAGGAAAATAGTTTCCCATGGATTGAACGTGATTTAGGAATTGAATTTAATGATTGGGGAATGCCAATTGTTGATGAAACAACATTTATTTCCACTCATAAAAAAGTATTTTTTGGGGGCGATGCAGCTTTTGGTCCAAAAAATGTAATTACTGCAGTTGCACAAGGACATCAGGCTGCAATTTCAATGCACTTGATGTGTATGGGTGAAGATATTAATAAACGTCCTTCCCCTTACGTAAATATTGTAAGCCAAAAAATGGGTATCCATGAATGGGCTTATGATAGTGAGGTGGTCATTGATAAACGCTATGCAGTGCCACAAGCCGATAAAAAGTTAACTTTATCAAACCGTAAAAAAGAAGTAGAACTTGGCTTTGATCATCTTACTGGATTTAAAGAGGCTGAACGTTGTTTGAATTGTGATGTACAAACAGTATTTACAGCAAACAAATGTATTGAATGCGATGCTTGTGTTGATATTTGTCCTACTTCATGTATCACTTTTACAGATAATAAAGAAGATGAATCTGATTTAAGAAACATGCTCAAAGTGCCTGCCACCAATTTAAGCCAAGATTTATATATTTCTGATAAATTACCAACAGCGCGCATTATGGTTAAAGATGAAGATGTATGTTTGCATTGCGGTCTATGTGCCGAGCGCTGTCCAACCTCTGCATGGGATATGCAAAAATTTTTCTATAATGTTACAAAAGCACCAAAAGCATGTCATCAATAAAAAAAGTAAATGATTTTGTTATAAGATTTGCCAACGTAAATGGAACAGGTTCTGCTAGTGCCAATTTTTTGTTTACAAAGGCCATATTTAGAATGGGAATTCCGGTTACACCAAAAAATATTTTTCCTTCAAATATACAAGGTTTGCCTACATGGTATGAAGTAAGAGTTAGTGACAAAGGGTACTTAGGAAGAAGAGAAGGTGTTGACATAGTGGTAGGAGTGAATCCTCAGAGTTTGGCTGCTGATGTTAAGTCTGTGCGTAAAGGAGGGTATTTTCTTTACGATAGTACAAAAAAACTACATGATCAATTTATCCGTGATGATATTAATTACATTGGAGTTCCATTAATGGAAATGAGTAACAATGCATACTCAGATGCACGCCAAAGGCAATTATTTAAAAATATTATTTATGTAGGAGCATTAGCAGCGCTTCTTTCAATAGAGTTTAATGTGTTGGAAGATTTATTGGCTGAGCAATTTGTTGGTAAAGAAAAACTTATTCCAGCCAACGTAAAAGCTCTTAAATTAGGTGAAGATTTTATACAACAAAATTTTAGTTATCCTTTGCCTATTCATCTTGAAAGACGCAATTTAATTGGTGATAAAATAATGATTGATGGAAATACTGCTTGTGGTTTAGGTGCAGTTTATGCAGGAGCTTCAGTGGCTGCATGGTATCCAATTACGCCTTCAACCTCAGTTGTGGAAGCCTTTTCAAATTATGCGGCAGAGTTGCGCGTGGATGAATCAAGTGGAAATAACAAAGTTGCCATTGTACAAGCTGAAGATGAATTGGCTGCTATTGGAATGGTAATAGGTGCAAATTGGAATGGTGCACGTGCATTTACTGCCACAAGTGGCCCAGGACTATCATTAATGAATGAGTTTTTAGGTTTGGCCTATTTTGCGGAAGTACCAGCAGTGTTAATTGATGTACAACGAACTGGCCCTTCAACGGGAATGCCAACGCGAACGCAACAAAGTGATATTTTAGAAGCTGCATATGCTTCACATGGCGATACCAAACATGTGCTGTTATTTCCAAGCACTCCAAAAGATTGTTTTGAAATGACTGCGGATGCTTTTGATATATCAGAACAATTACAAACTCCAGTGATTATGCTAACTGATTTAGATTTGGGAATGAATGATCACGTAAGTGAGCCGCTGGTATGGGATGACAAAAGAAAATACAATAGAGGTAAAGTTTTAGATGCTGAAGCACTTGAAAAGATTGAAAAATTTGGACGATATTTGGATGTAGATGGCGATGGAATTCCATACAGAACCTATCCTGGAACGCACCCTACAAAAGGTTCATTTTTCACACGAGGAACATCACGAGATGAATATGCTGTGTATACCGAAGATGGAGCTGCATATCAAAGGAATGTTGATCGATTAATGAAAAAATGGGAAACGGCTAAATCTCTTGTCCCAGCCCCACAGCTCTATCAAAAGGCATTTGAAAGTAAAGATGGAATCTTATTTTTTGGCACCTCTCATTATGCAGCAGAGGAGGCCATGGATATTTTAAAACAAAAGAATATTGTTTTAGATGCAATCAGAATTAAATCTTTTCCGTTTAATAATGACGTAGAAAATTTTATAAAATTGCATAATAGGGTATTTGTAATTGAGCAAAACCGTGATGCTCAAATGAAAAGTTTGTTAATGATTGAATTGAGTGCAAATCCAGTAAATTTAATTTCTATTTTAAATTATGACGGGATGCCAATTACTGCTGAAAAAATTATAAATGAAATTGAGGCTGTAGTGAGAATTCCAGCTGATGTGAAATAAATTATCTACAAAGAATATTATAAGTATTTATGACCTATATTAAACCCAAATTTCGCCATCCCAACCTCAAAAAAAATGAGTTAGGGTATACTATTGATTATTATGAAGGCTCGCTCTCAACTTTGTGTGCAGGCTGCGGACATGATTCAATAAGCGCTGCAATTATTCAAGCAAGTTACGAAATGAACATTCAACCGCATCGCTTGGCTAAATTATCTGGAATAGGTTGTTCTTCAAAAACTCCTGCATATTTCTTGAGCAATTCTCACGGCTTTAATTCGGTACATGGTCGTATGCCATCTGTAGCTACAGGGGCAGCTTTGGCCAACCGTGATTTAATTTATTTTGGAGTTTCAGGTGATGGGGATTCGGCCTCTATTGGTATGGGGCAATTTGTTCATGTGGTGCGTAGAAATTTAAAAATGGTTTACATAGTAATGAATAATGGTTGCTATGGCTTAACTAAAGGTCAGGATTCAGCTACTGCTGACAATGGCTCAAAAAGTAAGGCAGGCAGCGTTAATCCCTATGAGTCGATTGATTTGGCCGGTTTGGCAATTGAATTGGGAGCTACTTTTGTAGCACAAAGTTTTTCAGGCGATAAATCACAATTAGTTCCCCTAATTAAAGCAGCAATGAACCATCCTGGTTTTGCTTTCATCAATGTCATTTCACCGTGTGTTACTTTTAATAATAATGTGGGCTCAACTAAGAGTTATGATTATGTGCGCGAACATGTTGAAGCTACAGCCACTGTGGATTTTGTTCCTCAAATGAAAGAGATTAAAACGACTTATGATGAAGGAAGTACAAAACAGGTGAAAATGCATGATGGAAGTGTAATTCAATTGCAGAAATTGGCTAATAATTGGGATCCACAAGACAGACAATCGGCCATGAATGTCATGCATCAAGCTAAACAAAAAGGAGAAATATTAACAGGGTTATTATATACAAATCCAAATACAAAGGATTTACATCACACGCTTCAAACAGTTCATGAACCATTAAATGCACTAAAGGAATCTCAACTATGCCCTGGTAATAAGGTTCTACAAGAAATAAACGCAGGTTTTAGATAAAAGTGGGATAAACTCATAAATTTCAAAAAAGGCAGGCTTATTATGCTTGCTTTTTTGTTTTGGTAATATTGCCGTAACTTGGGCAGCCTCTACCACCGCTATGGGTGCGGCACGAGCTTATACTGAAAAGTAAAATTGCTGCAGCAAAAATGAGCAAAATAGATTTGACTTTAATTGAATTCATTGATGAATTTAAATTTAGCGTAATAATAGAAAAAAAATCAATTACCTTTTGTTATAAAATCAAAATTGATTGAAATATTGTAATTAGGGGTAAAATTTATACAATTTTAAGGTTTGATTTTTCAACTCATCAATGCTCTTCCTATAATTGATTTAATACCGATATGATATTTGTAATAGACCAAATAAATTTGGTCTAACAAATGATCATCGGCATTTACCTCAGTTTGAAATGGTCTAAAGACCATTTCACTTACGTATAACTAGAATTGAGCTTGGTTAACTATTGGAAATGCGAGTTCAAAGATGCATATGTTTTGAACTATAATTAAATTCGTTTCATCGAAAATAAAACCATCTTAATGTTTGAATTATTAAAAAATATTATTTACTCTTGGATAATAATACTTCATTACAATGAAAAAACTACTCGTCATTTTAATTTTTTCCATATCAACTTCCCAACATTTAAAAGCTCAAAAAGCCAATTTAAGACGAATTGATTCATTAAAAGCTATTGTAGCATCAAGCATACACGATACAGTAAAATTTGCAGCCTACAGTGACTTAGCTCAAACATATTGGTCAGTAAACCCAACTGAGGGAATACCATTTGCTCAAAAAGGATTGGAAATTGCAAAAAAGTTGAACAAAAAAAAATACCTAACCCAGGGCTACGGTATTTTAGGAATGAATTATGAACTTATTTCTGATCATGCTAATGGAATCAAAAATCTTACAAAATCATTAGAAATAGCAAAGGAAATTAATGATGATACTAAAATTGGTTTAGCAGCAGGAGCATTAGGAAATGTATACTATTTTCAATCTAATTTTCCACAAGCTATTGATTATTTTATTACTTCATTAAAAGCTAGTGAGCAGGCAGGAAACAAGCGAGAGATAGCTGCGGCCCTATCGAATATAGGTGCCATTTATTTAGATTTGAAAGAATTGGATAAGGCCTTACCGTATTTTGAAAAGGCATTAAAAATAAACAAAGAAATAGGATTTAAAAATTACCAAGCAATTAACTTAGGTAATATCGGAAATATATATGATGAAAAAAATAATTTTCAATTAGCAAAATCTTATTATTTAAAAGGGTTAAAAATTAATCAAGAAATTAATGAAATTCCAGAAATTGCTTCAAGCTTTAATAGTATTGCAGGTTGTTATTATAATTTAGATAAGCTCGATTCTGCCTATGAATACATAAATAAATCTATGACCCTTACCAGGCAAATTCAAAATATTGATGATCTAGCTCACAGCTATAGATTATTGGCTAATATTTATTACGATGCAGTTGAAAAAAACATAACGACTTTTATTGCTAAATATGGTAGAAATAATAAATCTTTTTGTTTAAAGTTAGCTGGTAGCTATGCCGATAGTAGTATTACATTTAATACTAAAATCGAAAATTTAGATCGACTTTCAAAATCCTATAAAATACACAGCAAAATTCAACTTGCCATGGGAAATTGTGCTGCATCATTAGAGAGTTTTAAAAAATATAAGGAACTCAACGATTCTATTTATAATATTGATGTCAACAATAAACTCACACAAAGAACCATGCAATATGAATTCGATAAAAAGGAAGCAATGGCAAGGGCAGCTCAAGAAAAGAAAGAAGCCATTGCACAAGCCGAAAAAGAAAAAAGTACCCAACAAAAAATAGTTTTAATAATTGGCCTAATCGCAGCTTTAGGATTTGCTGCATGGGATTATCGTCAAAAGAAAATTATTTCTAAGCAGAAAAAACGAAGCGATGAATTATTGTTAAATATATTACCCTACGAAGTTGCCGAAGAACTTAAAGCTAAAGGAAGTGCCGATGCACAACTCATTGATGAAGTAACTGTGCTGTTTACCGATTTTAAAGGATTTACACAATTATCTGAAAAACTTTCCCCAACAGAATTAGTAGCAGAAATCAATGAATGCTTCTCTGCTTTCGATTATATCATGGAAAAACACAAAGTTGAAAAAATTAAGACCATTGGAGACGCTTACATGGCTGCGGGTGGATTACCAACTTCAAATACAACACATGCTGTTGATGTTGTAAATGCAGCACTTGAAATTCAAAAATTTATGCAAGATCATAAGGCTGCTAAATTAGCTGCAAACGAACTTTTTTTTGAAATACGTATTGGTGTGCATACGGGTCCTGTGGTTGCTGGTATTGTGGGTGTTAAAAAGTTTGCCTATGATATTTGGGGTGATACTGTAAACACCGCCAGCCGCATGGAAAGCAGTGGTGAAGTGGGCAAAGTAAATATCAGTGGTACCACTTATGCATTAGTAAAAGATAAATTTAATTGTGTGCATAGAGGAAAAGTGCAAGCTAAAGGCAAAGGAGAGGTTGATATGTATTTTGTAGAAAATGTATGAGCAAAATGAAAAAGTAATGAAAACCATGAAAAGTATTTTTTACAATGAAATTATTTAAAATTATAGTCTATCTAACATTGTTGCATTTTGCACAAAGCAATGCAGAGACTACTCAAATAGATTCAGCACTAAGCGTTTTATCAAAACAAAAGAATGATAGTAATAAAGTTAATACACTCAACTTTTTATGCTGGAATTACAGCGACTTAGGTGAAAATGAGAAATCGATTTATTATGCTAAAGAAGCAATTAAAATAGCGGATGAAATAAATTTTAAGAAAGGAGCAAGGTTTGCTTATAATGAACTAGGTGCCAATTATATCAATAAAGCTGATTATATAAAAGCACTCGAAAATTTAAAAATAGCACGTCAATTGGCCTTCGAATTAAATGACTCCGTGCATGCTGCAATAACATTAGCAAATATTGCTAACGTATACAATAATCAAAGTAAATACAAATACGCCCTCGAAAATTATTTAGCTGCAGTGAAGATTTTTGAGAAGAACAATATTCAATATGCGATGGCAACCACTTACAATAATATTGGAACAATTTATATGGATCATAAGGAATTTGAAAATGCAAAATCCTATTTTCAAAAGGCAATAATTATCAATAAGCAGCTCGAAAATGGACCTGGATTAGCAGATGCGCTGGCTAATTTTGGTTCTATAAATTATGATGTAAAAAATATGGACATTGCTTTAAAACATTTTGAAGAGGCTTTGGTAATTTATAAAAAGTTGGAAAATGATTTTAAGTCAGGCATCGTATTGGGTAACATTGGTAGATTATTCCAATTTAAAGGTCAATATAAAGAAGCATCAGTGGCTTTCAATGAAGCAACAAATATTTTTAGGAAATTGGATGCAAAAGGTGAACTATGGAAATCATTATTAAACCAAGGTTATGTATATGTTGAAATGAAAAATTATACTGATGCTAAAAAGTTGGTGATTGAAGGAATTCAAATATCAAAGCAAATTGACCATATTGATAATTTAAGAGCAACTTATAAATTACTATCAGAAATTGAAGAGGGATTGGGAAATTTTAGTAATGCACTTAAATATCACAAACTTTACAAACATTTAACAGATAGTATTTTTAGTATTGAAAATAGTAAGCAACTGAGCAGCCTTAAAACTGAGTTTGAAGTGAAGAAAAAAGAGCAAGAATTAAAAGCAGCAAATAAAATTGAACAAGCCAAAAAAGATGCTCAAATTCAAAAACAGAAAACCATCAGAAATGGATTTATTATTGGGCTTATATTGACTTTGGCGCTTGCTTTTACAATATATAGAAGTTATTTACAAAAAGAAAAATCCAACAAATTAATTTCTAAACAAAAACAAGAAGTAGAACAACAAAAAGAAATTGTGGAACATCAAAATGAAGAAATATTAGCTTCAATTACATACGCCAAACGTATACAATCAACCATTCTTCCACCACAAAAAGTGGTTAAAAGTTATTTAGACAATAGTTTTATTTTATATCTGCCAAAAGATATTGTCGCAGGCGATTTTTATTGGATGGAAACTGTTCAATTAGCTGATGAGCAAATTAGCGGATTAGCTAATGAAAATAAAATAAATAATAATCAGCTAATCCTATTTGCAGCTTGTGATTGCACGGGTCATGGTGTACCAGGGGCTTTGGTAAGTGTTGTTTGTAGCAATGCATTGAATAGAGTAGTAAAAGAATATAAAATTTTTGAACCAGCAGCGATATTGGACAAGGTAGTAGAAATTGTTGTGAAGGATTTTAGCAAGGATGAAAATGAAAATGTACAGGATGGTATGGATATTTCTTTTTGTGCATTAAATAAAGAAAAAGGTATTTTATATTGGGCAGGTGCAAATAACCCATTATGGATTATAAGAAATGGAAATTTAATAGAATACAAGGCTGATAAGCAACCTGTAGGTAAATATGAAGGCATAAAACCATTTACAAATCATGAAATTAATTTAGAGAAGGATGACTTAATTTACTTATTTACAGATGGATTTGCTGATCAATTTGGTGGTGAAAAAAATAAGAAGCTAACCAAGGCCAGATTTAAAGAACTACTTTTAAGCATTCATCAAATGAAAGTGGACGAACAAAGAAATCAATTATATAATTTTTTAAATAAATACAGAGGAGGCAATGAACAAGTAGATGACATTTTAGTGATTGGGGTGAAGGTTTAATTGCTAAATAACATGTAAATCAGTGGTTAAGTTGTAAAAGTAAATATTATAGAACAAATTATAACGAAATAATATATAAATTCAATTAGGTATATAAAAGAAAAATACAAGCTAAGAGAAAGGGAGAGGTTGATAAGTATTTTGTGAAAGGTAAATAAAAATTAAACATATGAAACATCAGTATATCAGTTGCATCCTATTTTTCAATATAATTTTCACGATTTTTGCTCAAGCGGAAAATAATATTGTAGATTCTTTAAATTCTATACTTAAGAACACTAAAATCGACACAAACTATGTTATTGTTTCTAATCAATTGTGCAAAGAATTAAATATTATTGGCGACTATGATCAAGTAATAGCATTGACAGAGAAAAGCGCTGCCCTATCAATTAAATTGAATTTCGCCAGGGGCCAATCTGAGGCATATTCGCAAATGGGTTCTGCATTTAGAAAAAAAGGTGATTTTGCAAATGCTCTAAATTGTTTTGATAAGTCTTATTTAATTTCAAAAAAAATCGGTGATAAAGTTGGACAAGCAAGTGCTATCAATAAAATAGGCATTACCTATTGGCGGCAAGGCAATTTGGCAAAGGCATTGTCAAGCTTTTTTGAGTCACTTAAAATTGCAGAAGATTTAAATGATAATAGAGGAAAAGGCAATGCACTTGGTAATATTGGATTGGTTTATGCCGATAATCATAACTATGAGGAAGCCCTGTTGTATCACACAAAGGCACTTAAACTGTTTGAAACTGAAAGTAATGAAAAAGAAGTTGCAGCATCATTACAAAATATAGGTAATATTTATATTGAATTAGGTAAATATGAAACTGCCATAGAAAATTATAGAAATGCACTAAAAATAAAAAAGGCAATTGGTGATAAAGAAGGACAATTAATTTGCCATACAAACTTGTGTGAAGCTTTAATTCAGATTAAGAGTTACAAACCTGCTGAACTCAATAATGATTCTGCATTAATTATAGCTAATGAAATAGGTTCTCAATTTCATATTGCAGAATGTTTGAATCAAAAAGGTAAAATTAATTTTTTGAATTCAAATTTATTGAAAGCAAAGAAATATTTGATTTCTGCGGTGGAAGAATCTTCAAGAATAAATGCAATAAATCTATTACAAAGTTGTTATTTCAACTTGACAAATGTGGATAGTGCAATGGGAAATTGGCAATCTGCCTATGAGCACCATAAATTATATACCTATTACAATGGTATTATTTATAATGATGAGAATAAAAAGAAAATTACAGAACAAAAGATGCAATATGATTTTGATAAGAAAGAGGCAGCAATCAGGTCGGAACAGGAAAAGAAAGATGTCATTGCATTGAAAGAATTGCAGAGACAAAAATTATTACGTAATGGCTTTATAGGCAGCTTTGCTCTGGTATCTCTTTTTGCTGTTGTATTTTTTAAACAACGGAATAAAATTAAAAAAGGAAAAAAACGAAGTGATGAACTTTTACTTAATATTTTACCCGAAGAGGTGGCTGAAGAATTAAAGGCCAAAGGCAGTGCAGATGCTCAATTAATTGATGAAGTAACTGTGCTCTTTACCGATTTTAAAGGTTTTACACAACTTTCGGAAAAACTCAGTCCAAAAGAATTGGTAGCTGAAATCAACGAATGTTTTTCTGGATTTGATTACATTATGGAAAAGTATGGCGTAGAAAAAATAAAAACTATTGGCGATGCTTATATGGCTGCTGGTGGATTACCTACCGCAAATAAAACTCATGCTGAGGACGTGGTAAATGCTGCTCTAGAAATTCAATCATTTATGCAAGAACATAAGGCAAAAAAAATAGCGGGCAATGAATTATTTTTTGAAATTCGCATTGGCGTGCATACTGGACCTGTTGTGGCTGGAATTGTTGGTGTGAAAAAGTTTGCATATGATATTTGGGGCGATACTGTTAACACTGCCAGTCGCATGGAAAGTAGTGGTGAAATAGGTAAAGTAAATATAAGTGGTACCACGTATGAATTGATAAAAGATAAATTTAATTTTGTGCATAGAGGAAAAGTGCAAGCCAAAGGCAAGGGAGAGATTGATATGTATTTTGTGGAAATTTAAAATTGATTAGTATGAAAAATAAATTTGTAATGTTGATACTAATCAACTTTTCTCAACTCCAAGGATGGGCCCAAAAGCAAGGACAAGAGCGTATTGACTCCTTGCTCAAAGCACTACCACAGTCAATTGACGATACAAACAAGGTAAATTTGCTGAATGATCTTTGTTTTACTTATTATGCAATAAACCCTGATAAAGGCTTAAGTTTCGGTAATTTAGCATTGGTACTTTCCGAAAAATTAAAATGGAAGAAGGGAGTTGCTGCAGCTAATAGCAGAATTGGCTCAAATTTCTTTGGCAAAGGTGATTACCCTAACGCTTTAAAGTATTGGTTAAAATCATTAAAGCAAAATGAAGAAATTAATAATAAAAAATCTGTTGCTATAAATTTAGGAAACATTGGTAATGTTTATTTACAACAAGGCACTTTTGATAAAGCCTTAGAATACTATTTGAAAGCCTCTAAAGCAAATAAAGATATTGGTAATAATAGTGGTTTAGCAATTAATATGGGCAACATTGGAACTGTTTATGGAATTCAATTAAAGTATGATAAAAGTATTGGTTACTTTATAGATGCTTTGAAAATTTATGAGGAATTACAAGATAAAAGTGGAATAGCAAGAACAAGTTTGAGCCTTGGAAATGTCTATTATGGTTTATCACAATATGATAAAGCACTTGAATATAATTTTAAGGCGTTAGCAATTGTTAAAGAATTTGGAGTCAATAATTTAATTGCAACAGGATATGTAAATATAGGAAAGATATACCTTTCTCTGTCAAATGATTCAAATAAGAGTCAACTCAATAGTTTAATGAATGGAAACAAAAAAGCTACACTTGATAAGGCAAAAGCTTATATTGATAGTGCAATTGTAGAATTCAAAAAAATTGGAGACATAAGTGCTTTGTATCAAACTTATGAAAGTTTAAGCAACGTTCAGTCTAACATGGGCGATAAAACTGGAGCACTTGAAAGTTATAAAAAGTTTGTGATTTATAAAGACTCAGTTTTTAACCTAGAGAAAGACAAGAAACTAACTCAAACTGCCATGCAATATGAGTTTGATAAGAAAGAAGCTTTAACAAAAGCAAAAAGTGAAAAAGAATTACAAAAGCAAAAATTAATGCGGAACGGATTTATAGTTGGAACAATACTTTTTTTGATGTTGGCTTTGGCAATTTTTATAGGCCTTAAAAAAACAAGTAAGGCTAAAAAGAAATCGGAAGAATTATTACTCAACATTTTGCCGGCAGAAGTGGCAGACGAACTCAAAAAAACTGGTGAAGCTAAAGCAAAATCATTTACAATGGTTACCGTTATGTTTACCGATTTCAAAGGCTTTACAAATGTGAGCGAAAAAGTAAGTGCAGAATTATTGGTAGCAGAAATCCATTATTGTTTTAGTGCCTTTGATAAAATCATACAAAAGTATAAAATTGAAAAAATTAAAACGATTGGTGATGCCTATTTATGTGCTAGTGGATTACCTGTTTCAAATTACTCGCATGCAAAAGACATGGTGAGTGCTGCCATTGAAATTAAAGATTTTATTTTACAACGCAAAAAAGAGAAAGAATTAAAAGGTGAACTCCCATTTGAAATTAGAATTGGCCTGCATACAGGGCCTGTTGTTGCAGGTATAGTAGGTATAAAAAAGTATGCTTATGATATTTGGGGCGACACCGTGAATATTGCTGCAAGAATGGAACAAAATAGTGAAACCGGAAAAATCAATATTAGTGGGTCAACGTATGAATTAGTTAAAGAAAATTTTAATTGTTTGCATAGAGGCAAAATTGATGCAAAAAACAAGGGAATGATTGATATGTATTTTGTAGAAAGTTAAATGTTTTAATTTATCTTCATCTTTTATCTATAACTTTTAAGCATATTTAACCAAAAATAAAAAAATGAAAAAAATATTCTACACTATCATTATCGCTACACTTCCATGTATATCTAATGCTCAAATTTTGTCTATTCAAGCAATTCTCGATTCAGTGAATATCGATACCTTGATGTTTCGTACTGAAGAAATATCGGGCGAAAGAGGTGTATTTTTAAATGGGTCGGTAGACACTATTTTCTCTCGAAATAGGAACCGACCTGGTAATGAATTGGCATTTAAGTTTATAAGAAATAAACTAATTTCTTATGGATACCAAGTAGATTCTGCTAGCTTTGGTTCCGCAGGCGGTAAAAACATTTGGGCTAAAAAAATGGGTATGGTTTACCCAAACAAGAAAGTAATTATTTGTGCTCATTATGATGCTATGCCCAATGGTCCTATTTCACCAGGTGCCGATGATAATGCAGCAAGTGTAGCTACTGTTCTTGAGGCGGCAAGATTGATGGCTAACTATAGTTTTGAATACACCATTATTTTTGCACTTTGGGATGACGAAGAATATGGGTTGTTAGGTAGTGCCAATTATGCAAACACAGCTTATATTGACAATGATACTATACATGGAGTTATCAACATGGACGCCATAGCCCATGATAGCGATAATGATTCAGTTGCTAGAGTACATGCAAAACCAATAGGAAATTCGGAAGCGATTGCCGACACAGTATTGTCGGTTAATATCCAATATAATATTGGATTAAATATGATTTTAGTTAATCCTGGTGCAACCTATAGTGACCATGCATCCTTTTGGAATCGCTACTTTGGTGCAGTATTGATAATTCAGGATTGGGATAATGATTCAAATCCACAGTATCATTTAGCCTCTGATTCAACCTATTATTTTAATATTCCATATTTTCATAAGTTGGCCAAGCTATCCATTGGCTCGGCTGCAGCTTTGGCAGTGCCATTTGAAACGCCCAGCGGGCAAGCTATAATGGAGAAAACCTTGGAAGTAGTTAATATAAATCCTAACCCAACAAATGGTATATTGACTGTTACATGGAAGCAAGAATTTATAATGATTCAAGTTGTTGATTTGTTGGGCAAGGTAGTGTATTCTGCTCCATTGCCAAATGGTGTAAGGATTACAACTATTGATGTGAGTGCATTGAATAAAGGTGTTCATTTTTTGAAACTAATCAATGAAGACGGTCAAGTAATGAAGAAGTTTATTAAAAAATAAACAACTTAAATCACAAAACATAGACTTATAGAAATTGAAATCGTATAAGTTTACAATAATTTTTACTATTACCACTTTAAAAGTGCTCAGAGAGGAAAACTCAGAAGGAAAAGGTGAAATTGATAAATAATTATTGGAAAATAAAAGGTTTAATTATTTAATAGCAATGTAAACCATTAAAATTTTTGAATATGAAACCTATAAAAGTACTTACATTTATAAAGCTATGCTCAATCTTTAATACCAATGCATCCACCAAAGAATTTGAATCAGCGCGCTATATTAAAAACACAAAAACCAGACAGCAATAAAGTGAATTCGCTAAAATTCTTAAACTGGAATTACAACGACCTAGTTGAAAGTGAAAATTCAATTTTTTATGACCAAGAAGCAATTAAAATAGCCTTTTATTAATTTCACCATGAAAAGAATACTATTATTATTCCTATTTTCATTAGTTTTATCGTGTCAACTATCTGCCCAAGGTAATCCTCAGTTGATGATTGACTCGCTCCTCAATATACTTAAAACTTCTGATGATGATAGTAACAAAGTAAATACACTTAATGAGCTGAGTAAATACTTAGGTTGGCGCATAGGAAATTATGATACAGCAATATATTTTGCTTTAAGCGCAATAAAAATTTCTGAAAAGATTCATTATAAAAAAGGCGAGGCCTCAGCCCTAAATAATTTTGGTCAGGTTTATTTCCATCAGGGAAAAACTCCCGAAGCGCTTAAAAGTCATTTTGAAGCACTTAAAATAAGAGAACATATTAAAGATAATTACGGTATGGCGGGTTCATTAAATAATATTGGAAATATTTATGTTTTATTAAAGAATTACCCTGAAGCCCTAAAATACCTTAATGCTGCAGTAGTAATAAATACCAATATAAATAATAAGCCTTGGTTGACCATTAATCTTAACAATATTGGCAATATTTATTTACAAACTGGAAAATACAATGAGGGTTTAAACAGCTTTTCTAGATCATTGAAAATAGCCGAAGGAATTGACGATGTATATTCTGTGGCAATGGCGTTATCTGGACTTGCAAATACCTATCATGTACTTGAAAATTATTCGGAAGCGCTAAAATATTACACACTTTCATTACAGAAATACAATGAACTAGGCGACAAATATTGGATTGCTATATCAAATATTAATATTGGAAGTACTTACTTAAAATTATTAAACCCTGCGTTGGCTAAAGATTGGTTTAAAAAAGGATTAATCATTGGAGAAGAGATTGATGCCAAGGATTGTTTACAAAATGTATACAAGGGACTTGCTGAAGCTGACAGTTCATTAGGCTATTTTTCTTCTGCCTATGAAAATTATAAGAGGTTTATTTATTATCGAGAAAGCATGTTCAATGAAGAAAACACGAAAAAACTTGCACAGACAGAATTGAAACATGAATTTGAAAAAAAAGAAGCTGTCACCAAAGCTAATCAAGAAAAAAAAGATATCATACAAAGAACAATTAGAAACTACATTACTGTCGGACTTGCTGGTGCCTTACTATTTCTAGTAGTCGTTTATCAACAGAAAAATAAGGTAAAAAGAGAAAAGAAAAATGTAGAAAAAGAAAAATTAAGAAGTGAAGAATTACTTTTAAATATTTTACCTTTAAAAGTGGCTGAAGAGCTCAAAAAAAATGGAAGTGCCGATGCCCAATTAATTGATGAAGTAACCGTGCTTTTCACCGACTTTAAAGGATTTACCCAATTATCAGAAAAACTTTCACCAAAGGAATTGGTTGCTGAAATCCATGAATGTTTTTCGGCCTTTGATAACATTATGGAAAAATATGGCGTAGAGAAAATTAAAACCATTGGCGATGCTTATATGGCTGCGGGTGGAATACCTATAGCAAATAAAACTCATGCAGAGGATGTTGTAAATGCTGCGCTAGAAATTCAATCATTTATGCAAGAACATAAAGCAAAAAAAATAGCAGCTAATGAGTTATATTTTGAAATTCGCATTGGTATCAACACAGGCCCTGTGGTTGCAGGTATTGTTGGAATAAAAAAGTTTGCTTACGATATTTGGGGCGATACAGTGAATACTGCCAGCCGTATGGAAAGCAGCGGAGAAGTGGGTAAAGTAAATATCAGTGGTACCACATATGAATTCATAAAAGATAAATTTACTTGTGTGCATCGAGGAAAAGTGCAAGCTAAAGGCAAGGGAGAAATTGATATGTATTTTGTAAATTAAATATTATTCAATAGTAAGCCAGTGGTCATTATCTAACTATAATTACCGGCTTTTGAATACAACTACCGTCACTCAAATTTATTTTCAAAACATAATAGCCACTTGGAAGATGTGCGGTGTTCATTTCAATTTTATCAGTTTGACCTTGTAAAAATTGATTTTCACTAACCCTGCCCATTACATCAAATAAGATTGTATTTAATACATTTACTTTCTTTTCTAGTATAATACTCAAATTATCAGTGGCAGGCATTGGATAAACTTGAATATGATTGACTGCACTTGTGCTGTCGTGCATGGTTATTGCTGTAATTATATTCGTATCAACCAAATGAACAAGTGTACAATTTGAACCACTCATCAATATTGATGTGGTATCTAAAATATGTACAGATGTCATTCCTGTATTAAAATAAAAAGTATGAGTTTGCCAAGTTAAACCTCCATCGTGTGTTACTGAATAATTTGAAAAATCATTTACATTATATCCAATAATAATACCATAGTTGGAATCATAAAATTCAATATCGCTAGCAAAATTTACTCCAGCATTTCCCAGCAATTGCCATGTTACTCCAGCATCTTGCGTTCCCATTACTTGTCCATTTTGATCTACTGCCCAGCCTTGTACACCATTGATAAAATCTGCAGCATAAATTTGACTTATACCTGTTATTGTTGAACTAATCCATGTTGTTCCTCCATTATTTGTTTTATATACATTGTTAGATTTATTAAATACCCATCCCATTTGCGCATTATTGAACACTATAGCAGAGATATTTGTAAACGCACTACCAGGAAAATTGGTAATCTGATTCCAAGATAATCCTCCATTAACAGACTTTGCTAAAAAGCCGTTAGCACCACCTGTATAACCTACTGAACTTGTAGGAAAATCAATTGCGTATAATGGATCTCCATTATTCATAACAGTTGAAACATTATAACTAACGCCAGAATTACTAGTTGTTTGAACTTTACCATTAATTGTGCAAATAGCAACTCCATTAGTGCCTATTGTTGTCATATCAGTAAATGAATTCCCAAAAGTATTGGCATCAAAGGTGCTAGTCCATGTTAATCCGCTATTTATAGTCTTTAATAAATTATATCCTTCAGTATACATAAATCCAGTGGTTGCATTATAAAATTCCAAATCTCTAAAAGTGATACTACCAGCAAGGGTATCAAGTTCATTAAATGAATTAAACGGAACGCTTGCATCGTTGAGTAAAATTCCTCCATTACCACCTATTAAAGCATTATTAGAGGAGGTAATTGTGCTCGTATTAAAGTTACCTCCTATGAATTGATTTTGCCACAGATTTCCATTAACTGTATAAATTGAATAGCCAGAAGCAACTGCAATACCTGTATCTGCATTGATCATATATAAATCTTTGATATGAGAAGATATGCCACCATTATAAACGGTTTGCCATGTGTTACCAGCATTAATTGTTTTTGAAATAATTTGTCCATAGGTTGTAATATATCCTAATGTATCATTTACAAACGTAACTTTATATGAATTACTATAACCAAAGTTCAGCACTGGGCCCCAAGTTGATCCGCCATCAGTAGTTTTGCGTGGTTGCGCTCCTGACGAGCCAATAAAACCTGTATCAGCATTTAAAAAATATACTGAAGTTAAATCACCTGATATACCTGATGTTTGAGGTATCCAACTTATCCCGCCATTCTGGGTATGTAAAATTCTGCCACTCTTTCCAACCATCCAACCTAAAGTATCGTTGATGAAAAAAATATCTTGCATCACAACATTTAAAGTGTCGTAAATTACATTAAAAGTATAACCCCCATCATTACTGAAGTAAACTTTAGTAGTATTTGTATTTCTATTCCCAAGTAAAAAAATCCTGTTAGAATCGAGTAGATGAAAACTAACCAAATCTTCGAATACTTGAAGGTGTTGATAGCTCCAATCTGCCCCATCCTGCGTACCATGCAATAGTATACCAGAATTAGCACAACCAAATATTTCGTGAGCTCCAATCGGCCTTAATTTGTTGATATTTTGATTTTGTATTTGTGGTGAAACAAATTCATAATTACTAAAAATTGGTTGCGCTACTCCAATGTTTAAATTAAAAAGCACACACATGAAAATAAGTATTGCATTATATAATGAATTAATAATTTTGGAGATTGATAATTAAGCTAATGTACAAAAGTGCTTCATAATATGCAGAACATTTTTGTAGATTTTCATCATTTTATGCAAAAAAAAATTGTAATCAAATAAAAGTCAATAAAAATAACTATTTAAGCAATTTTAGTCTTCAATCTTTTTAAATTTCTTTGTGATTAAATTATTTTTTAATTGCTATAACCAATTTCAATCCTTAATGATATTCATCATATTTCAGCAAAAATTCGCTATATAAAATCACTCCTATGCGCATATTAAACATAATGATCTAAAAAAAAATCTATAATTTGAAAGGAAACAAAGCTGTTTACAATGGATAATAGGAAGTAATTCTATTATCTCTCCAAATATTGTAACTAATACCAGCTGAGGAAATAAATTGGTTGAACTTTTGAGTTTTCTTTTTTAAGTGAGTAAGATACAAGAATCATATTGTAAATTATTATGATTAACTTTTAAATCATATAAATATAAATTTAAGCCAATTATAATTAAATCTTCAAATCTATTATTACTTTCAACTAGAAAATACTCTAATATAAACAGGGTGAAGGACTTGAATTTAAAATACTTCTAAGTTTATACATAAGGAGTATATTTGATTGAATAAATCACAAAACTTTTTGGCATAACTTCTTTTATTACCATGCATCAGAGTTTATTTTACTTTTCATACAAAAGTACCTTTCCAAAATATACTAATATTTTTTTGGTTTTTTAATTAAGATTATTAATTTTGACCCAAATATTACCAATTGCTGAAGGTCTAAAGAAGCACAAATATTAAAAATATGAGCACAACAAAAAAAACAATCTCAACAAAAAAAATCGACTCTTTAAAAGCAAATAAAGTTGATGGTAAAAAAGTTAAAGGTGGAATTAGTGTTACGCTAAATAATAATAATAGTGGCGGGAGTAATAATTTTAGCGGCGCATGCGAATGTTAAGAATAGTAATAAATTAATCTAATTATGGTAATTTATTAGGCTATTGCGTAAATTATTGTATTTTTAAACAATAATTAGTTATCAAGGGGTTAATATCATTTAGTTTATTAGGTTTAGGTCTTGATTTATTATAAGAACTAAACCTTTATTTTTTTAGACTAATTGATAATTTAAATTTCCAGTTTATAAGATTTTATAGTTTGCAAGGAACGATCAGCCAAATAGGGAATTGGTACGAATAAAGAACTGCTTTTTTTGAATTCTAATACGCAATGAAACCTATTAAAAAGCAATATATGTATTATTCTCGATAAATTTTGTATTCATGGAAAAGATTTTTTACATTTAGTTCACCAATTGCTAAAGGTCTAAAGAAGCAGTAAATATTAACACAATGAGCTCAACTAAAAAAACAACTATCCCAACAAAAAAAATCGACAAGTTAAGAGCAAACAAAGTTGATGGTAAAAAGTTAAAAGGTGGTATTGGTGTTACCATAAATAATATTGGCACAGGTGGCAACAACGACACCGCCAACGGAATTTTGGATGCCTAACAATACTAATGTATGTTGCTACATAATTAAAAGTATTGGTTTATTAAGGTTTAGGTCTTATATTTATAGGTTCGAAACCTTAATTTTTTGTTTAAGTTACTAAGTAAATTTTGATGTGATAAAATTTTCATATTTGCAAAAAACGAATCACACACAAAGACAATCCCATATAAAACACTGACGAGTTTGATCAGCATATGTATTGCTCATTCAATAAAAAGAAAGAAATAAATATCATCAATGAATTTTCAATTAATTGAAATGGTTTTTTATTTTTATCCTGTTTCCAATTGCTGAAGGTTAAAGAAGCAAAAAAAATAAAAACAATGAACAGAACTAAAAAAAACAATCTAAACAAAAAAAATAGACTAGCTGAAAGCAAACAAAGTTGATGGTAAAAAATTAAAACAATATATTAGTATTACTGTAAATAATAATGGTAATAGTGATTCTAGAGGAGGTGAAACTGGAGGTGCTTTTTGATAAAATATTTTATTGAATTTTTTTTACTGTATCAGATATCTTTAAGCAATTAGTTGTTGTTTCTAAGTTAAGAATATATTGTCAAGCAACTTATTTAGAATGGAGTAACAATTGGAAAATTGTTACAATTGAACAAGATAAAATGTTTAGGATTTAGGTAATTTTAATTCTAAACTTTTTTTTTAAATAATTATTGTTCTAAAAAAGTTGAATAAATTAGCCTATATCAAGCTTTAAGAAAAAGTTTACACAAAGATTGTTTATTAAGCACTTTACTAATTATTTGATAAATATATTTTTTATTTATGCCATCAATATTCATTAATAATTTCGTTACATAGTAAAATCCTTGTATTATTAATTTTATTAGCATTTAATATTATTTGCATTAAAAATATAATATATTTGTTTTGTAATCAAAACACAATAATCTAACTGTTAGCTTTTATTAAAAATAAATTCTCTCTTTTCCCCAATTTTCTTGCTGCAGACACAATGGACTGTGGACCTACATGCATCAAGATTATTTCCAAATTTTATGGGCGTAACCATTCATTAGAATCCCTAAGAAAGATAAGCCACACCAATAGAGAAGGATCTAGCTTATCTCAAATGGCTTCAGCTGCAGAATCAATTGGATATAGGTCTCTGATTGCAAAAATAACTTATACACAACTAGTTGAAGATGCACCATTACCTTGTATTGTGCATTGGAATCAGAATCATTTTGTAGTTGTTTACAAAATAAAAAATGACACCATATTTGTATCTGACCCTGCTATGGGCCTAATAAAATATACGAAAAATGAGTTCCTTGAGCATTGGATTGGTAGTAGAAAGGTAGATGAAAGTGATGAAGGAATAACACTTTTATTGGAGGTAACTCCTGATTTTTATTCCATTGAAGAAGAAGTGGTGACAAAAAGAAAAGGTTTGGGAGTTATAATTCCTTATTTGCTGCCCTACCGTAAATACCTTATTCAAATTATATTAGGTTTGTTTGCTGCCTCAGTTCTGTCATTAATTCTGCCATTTTTAACTCAGGCTGTAGTTGATATTGGTATAAGAAATAATGATTTAAATTTCGTTTACCTAATCCTAATTGCACAACTCTGTGTATTTATTGGTAGAACTGTCATTGAATTAATCAGAGGCTGGATGATGATTCATCTGAGTACTCGAATAAACATTTCTTTAGTCTCAGACTTTTTCACCAAGTTAATGCGACTACCTATTTCTTATTTCGATTCAAAGATGAGTGGTGACATTCTTCAACGCATTCAAGACAATAAAAGAATTGAAAATACTTTGACAGGTAGTGCTATAAGTGTGCTGTTTTCCATAATTAATCTTGTTCTGTTTGGATTTATTTTAGCATTTTATGATATAAGAATTTTTCTAGTATATTTTATAGGAAGCATATTATATGTTGCTTGGTTTATGTTTTTCCTAAAAAAAAGGGCACTGATGGATTATCGATCATTTGATTTACAGGCAAAAAATCAGGATAAGGTCATTGAATTAATCAATGGCATGCAGGAAATTAAATTAAACAATGCTGAAAGACCTAAACGTTGGGCTTGGGAACATTTACAAGCTCGTCTATTCAGATTAAGTCTTAAGCAACTTGCCCTTAATCAAACTCAAACATATGGTGCTGCTACTATTAATGAAATAAAAAATATACTCATTTCATTTCTTACTGCAAGTTTGGTAATTAAAGGTGAAATTTCATTAGGAGCAATGCTTTCAATTTCATTTATAATTGGTCAGTTAAACGGCCCTATTGCTGAATTGGTGAAGTTTATGCATGATTCTCAAGATGCTAAATTAAGTCTTGAAAGAATGGAGGAAATACATCATCGAGATGATGAAGAGCCCCGTGAAAGTGAGAAAATGAATGAGATACCTCAGCAAGGATCACTAATCCTAAATAAGGTTTCTTTTCAATATGCGGGACCTGAATCAAATTGGGTAATCAGAAACTTAAACCTTGAAATACCACACAATAAAATAACTGCAATTGTTGGAGGAAGCGGAAGTGGTAAATCGACTTTAATGAAACTTTTGTTGAAGTTTTATGAACCAGTCAGAGGTGAAATATTAATAAATAGCTATCAGTTGAAAAATATTTCTCAATCAGTGTGGCGAGAAAATTGTGGTGTAGTGCTCCAAGATGGTTTCATTTTTAGTGATAGTATCGCTCAAAATATTGCTGTTGGTGTAGAAAAAATAGATAAGTCAAGACTTATTGAAGCAGTCGAAATAGCAAATATCAGGGAATTTATTGAAGAACTTCCATTAGGATACAATACTAAAATTGGTCAAAACGGCATAGGAATTTCGGGTGGGCAAAAACAAAGAATTTTAATTGCCAGAGCAGTATACAAGAATCCTGAATATCTGTTTTTTGATGAAGCAACATCTGCTCTTGATGCCAGAAATGAAAAAGTTATTATGGAGAACTTTTCAAAATGGTTTAAAGGAAAAACAGTAATAGTGGTTGCTCATCGATTAAGCACTGTTCGCAATGCCGATAATATAGTGGTATTAGATAAAGGAAGAGCTATTGAACAAGGAAACCATGAAAAGCTTATTGCCTTAAAAGGCTATTACTATAACTTGGTAAAAAACCAATTAGATTTAGATAATTTGGAATAGTTAAATTAATAATGAGTACAAAAAAGGAAGATATTAATATTAGAAGTGAAGAGGTTGTTGATATCATGAGCAAGGTGCCACATGCTTTTGTTCGATATGGCCTTCTAGCAATGTTTTTATTAACCTTTATAGGTATTGGACTCATGTGGTCAATTAAATATCCTGATATTAATCTTGGTAAAATTAAAATTTCAACAACTAATGCTCCTGTTAAGTTAATTTCTCAAACAAATGGAATTTTAACCAAGATTTTTATCAAAGAAGGTGCTTATGTAAAAGCTGGAACTTTAATTGCCAGTATTGAAAATCCATTAACTCCTGAAACTGCAATTTACCTACAAAAGTATGCTAAGGACCTCGAAGCTTCATTAAAGTTTAATGAATCAAGACTGCCTTTACCAAAACAAAATATACTCACAACAGATGAATTACAAGTTACTATCAATCAATTAACTGAATCTGTAAAGGAGTTTAATTTGAATAGACATTATCAAATTGATGAGAAAGAATTGAACAGCATTCTTGAAAAAATCAACAATCGAAAAAAACTTATAGAAATTAGCGAAAGAATGGTTGAAATTGCTAATAGAGACCTAATAATGACTAAACAAAAGTTTTTATCTGAAGAAAAATTATTTCATGACAGTGTAATCACTAAAATTGATTTTATACAACTAGAGTCAAGTTATAGAAAAAAGCAGTTGGAGACAGAGAAAATTAATGAAAGTTTGTTACAGCAAAAAGATGAATTAAATGAATTAGAAATACAAGCAGAACAAATTAAATTTAACAAATTTCAGAAATACAATAATACCATTGAAACTGTTGAAGGTCATTTAAAAACCATTAAAAGTTATGTGATTGGCTGGAAGCAAAAATTTAATTTAGTTGCAACCAAATCAGGACAATTGACTTTCATTCAAAGAATTCAGGTTGGCGATTTTATTGAAGTTGGAAGCGAGCTTTTTGTAATTACCCCGGATAACGCTTCGTACATTGGAATCGCTGAATTTACTGGTAATGGAATCGGAAAGATTAAGATAAATCAAACAGCACAAATACATCTTAAAAATTATCCTTTTTATGAGTTCGGTACCGTGAATGGAAAGGTCAAACATATTTCAAATTTTCCTCAAAATAATCTTTATCGGGTAGAGATTTTACTAATCGATGGATTAAAAACGAATCAAAATTTAAAATTGAATTACTATCCTGAAATGGAAGGAGAAGTTGAAGTAATTACAGCTGACAAAAGATTATTGGAAAGGCTACTTGAGTCAATTAAAAAAGCATTAAAGCGTAAAAAATAATGTATGGAAAATAACTTCAACAGGATAATAACACTTGTAGATTTTACAGGAGTGTCAAAATTGGCAATAGAACATACAGCAATAATTGCAAGAAGTAGTCTGTGCTTGGTTACTTTGATGCATATTGCTCCGCTTGATAAAAGCAATGATGAGCATCTCATAAAAACAAAAGTTCGTGATTTTGCAAACTACTTGGAAGAAGAAGGGGTTTCATTCTCTGTTCAAATATTTTTTGGTAACTTTTTTGAAATCATTAAATCAAGTATTGAAAGACTTAAAAGCGACCTGATAATTATTGGAACTCACGGTATTAAAGGTGTAAAACAAAATTTTGTGAGCTCAAACATAAGCAGATTAATTCAAATGATTGAGATTCCTGCTCTTATAATTCAAGGGCATAGCATGCTTCCACAAGAAGGTTATTTAAAATTAATGATGCCCTTGAAAGGTATCAACAAATTGAACCATTTGGTATCTCCTGTTTTAAAAATAGTTTCAATTTTTAACTCTGAACTTATTCTCTTATCGCACTTTAACAAAGAAAATGAAACTGAACGTACTGAAATAACAAAACTTCTACATCAGGAAATGTTAAAATTAGGTGTTCAAACAACCTACCAAATGGAGGAATCTGGATCGTTTCAAAATAACTTTGCTAAAGATATTGTTGAACTTGCGGATATTGAACAAATTGCATTGATATGCCTTGTTTTTCATGAACAAAAAGGAAATAAAGTTTTTGGAGAACTTGACCTGGAGAATATATTACTAAATAAATTCGGGATTCCTGTTTTGTGTTTATAATAGAATAATAAAAAGCCATTATCACTTATTTCAATTTTATGATATTTTTTACTTCTTGCAAAATAGCCTTTCATGAATATTGCCATCATAATTGACAATATCAGCAATTGGAGTGGGGCATTCGTAAAACAATGATATCAAAAGGTTTACACTGTACCTTTAGTCAAACCATTAGTAAATATAGTTTCTTAATCGCTATCCAAAAAAATGAATTTGAATTGTATTAAGTAAGTGCTAAATAATTAGTAAAGTAACAATGTCAGGTAAATCAAAGTTGTCCCGAAAATACTCCAATTTATTATTAAAATAGCTTTATTATCTTTGCATTTCAAAATTCTTTTGACTACCTTACTTAGATTATTTAATTTCTTCTTTTAATCATGCAAAAAAATAGATTCTTTTTACGAACACGAAAATCATTCTTGATACTTTTATTATTTATTTTTGGATCAAATTTTTCAGATGCTCAAAACTGGAATTGGCAAAATCCTTTGCCGCAAGGAAGTAATTTATACTCGGTATATTTTACAAATGCAAATACTGGATATACTGTTGGACTTGATGGCAAAATTTTAAAAACGAATGATGCAGGTAACAGCTGGAATATACAAAACAGTGGAACCTTGAATTCCTTGCAATCAGTGCATTTTCCAACTATAGATACGGGTTATGCTGTAGGTGCATCATCTACATTATTTAAAACTACTGATGGTGGTTCAACATGGAATGCTTTAAATATTGGTGCGCCATATTTAACCTCTGTTTTTTTTACAAATGCCAACACTGGTTACGCTGTAGGCAGTAACGGATCATCTGCTATTATCATTAAAACAATAGACGGTGGTTTGAATTGGACAGCTCAAAATACAACCGCAGTTACATATTATAACGCAGTTTATTTTTGTAACGATACCACCGGTTATGTAGTAGGAAATGGTGGTAGAATATTTAAAACTACGAATGCAGGAAATACATGGACACAACAAATAAGCGGTGTTACCACAAGTTTATTCTCAGTTTACTTTACTGACGAAAATCATGGTTATGTTGGCGATTATGGTAGAATACTAAGAACTACAGATGGTGGAGTAACATGGACCTATCAAACCATATTTCAATCCTATGAGCAATATGGAATTTATTTTACAGATAACAATACAGGCTATGCCGTTGGGCGATCGGGTAAAATTTTAAAAACAATTAATGCAGGAGTTAGTTGGGCATTTTTAAATAGTGGAACAAGCATTAATTTAAGGTCGGTTTATTTTACTGATTTGAATACTGGATACGCAGTTGGCGAAAGTGGTATTATGCTAAAAACTACTGATGCCGGTATAACATGGAATTCATTTACGCCTATATCTTATTTTGAAAAATTGAATGATGCTAAATTTCCGAGTTCTTGCACTGGCTATGCGGTTGGAGATTTTGGAAAAATTTTAAAAACAGTGAATGGTGGTACCAATTGGATTGAACAAAACAGCGGCCTCAATAAAAATTTAAATGCTGTTTTCTTTACAGATGATAACACTGGTTATGCTGTGGCTGATTCAGGAAAAATTATAAAAACTATTGATGGTGGTACTAATTGGTTTACCCAAAATAGTGGTTTATTTACGCAATTAAATTCCGTTTTCTTTACCAATACCGATACAGGTTATGCAGCAGGTATCAATGGAAAAATACTGAAAACAGTTGATGGTGGAATCAATTGGATTTTGCTCAACAATAATGATTCTCAAAGTTTATATTCAATTTATTTTGTTGATGATCAAATAGGATTTGCCGCAGGCAACAGCGGAAGAGTTTTAAAAACAATTGATGCAGGTGCAACTTGGAACATCCTTTACACTGCCACTACACTTGATTTAAAATCTATTTATTTTGTAAACGCCACAACTGGCTATTTATGTGGTGTTTCGGGACATATTAGAAAAACAACCAATGGAGGAACCAACTGGATGCAATTGACAAATAACATCAATATTGCATTGCATTCCATTTCTTTTTTAGATGCAAATAATGGTTATGCTGTGGGTTATGATTACAATGATTATGGAAAAATTTATCATACAAGCAATGGAGGCACAAATTGGAGTGTAGAAACCATATCTTGGGAACATGAATTTTTCTCTGTAAATTATGTAGATTCCAATTCGGTATATGTTGTAGGTAATAATGGCGCTATTTTAAAGTCAATTCTTGGAGATATTTCAGCCAGTAATAACGGGCCAATTTGCGAAGGTGCACCGCTCACATTAACAGCATCAACAATAGCTGGAGCAAGCTATCTGTGGACAGGTCCTAATGGCTTTTCCTCCTCACAACAAAATCCTACATTAACTGCAACTACAGCTATGAGCGGAAGTTACACTGTAGCAGCATCTATTAATTTGTGTACCAATTTAAGTCAAACTACCATTGTTGAGGTAGTGTCAATTCCTACAGCTCTTGCGCAAAGCAATAATGGACCTGTTTGTGAAGGTACACCACTTGAGTTAAACGCAGCCTCAATAGCTGGTGCAACATATAGTTGGACCGGCCCAAATGGATTCACCTCATCACAACAAAACCCTACCGTAGCAGGAATTGCAATTCCTGCTATGACTGGAAATTATACGGTTACCGCCACCGTCAATGGATGCACAAGTTTGCCTGATACAACTATTGTCTTGGTGAATATCACGCCTACAGGAATCTTACCAGACAGCAACGGTCCTGTTTGCGAAGGAACTTCACTTGATCTCTCAGCAGCCACAATAGCTGGTGCAACCTATAATTGGACCGGCCCAAATGGATTTACGTCTGTTCAACAAAACCCAACCGTAACTGCAATTGCAAATGCAGCTATGACTGGAACCTATCAGGTTACTGTAACGGTAGATGGTTGCACAAGTTTAGCAGAAACAACAACTGTTACGGTTAATCCTATTCCAGCAGCACCTGTGGCAAGTAATAACGGACCAATATGTGAAAACACTGCTCTTAATCTTGTTGCCTCCACCATTCCGGGTGCAACATATAACTGGACTGGCCCAAATGGATTTACATCTGTTCAACAAAACCCAACCGTAGCTGCAATTGCAATTGCAGCTATGACTGGAACCTATCAGGTTACAGTAACGGTAGATGGTTGCATAAGTTTAGCAGAGAATACTGTTGCTACTGTGAACCCTGTACCAACAGCTCCAATAATTAATAATAATGGTCCAGTTGATGAAGGTGATACCTTAACCCTAAGTGCTTCAACAATTGTTGGCGCAAATTATTTATGGATAGGACCAGATGGATTTAATTCAACTCAGCAAAATCCAACTGTAAGCAATTCTACAACATTAGCAATGGCTGGAAATTATTATGTAACTGTTACTGTAAATGGCTGCACAAGCAATGCCGACAGTACATTGGTGATTGTTAACACTACAGTAGGAGCAAGAAATAGGTTGTATGAAAACAATATCAGTATTTTTCCAAATCCTGCAAGTGATCAATTGTATGTGAATTATTACGGAGAAAAATCAATCGCCATTACTATTTACAATAACCTTGGTGCCATTGTGCTTCAGGGAAGTTTGTATTCTGGTTCTAATTTATTTGATGTGAGTGCTTTTGCCAATGGAATTTACACCATTCGTTTTACTGATACAGATGGAAGCTTTTATCAGAAGTTGGTTAAAAATTAAATCGCATACTTGCTTTCAAAATGTATAGGAAAGGCAAGTATAAAAGTCTGCGTGAATTACATTTTTAGTGTTGGTATATCTTTTATCGTAAATGGTATTCTTCAAATAACTGCTGTTTTCTCTGACTTTGTATCTTTGCATAAGTCCAATAAAAGGGCAAATTAAAATTGACAATTGTTTGGTAATTTTTATTTGAGAACTGCTATTGATGAGTATTCCAAAGGATTTTATTTTTTCGTCAATAGTGTAATAAGTTCTTTTTTGACCAGAATAAGTCATAATCGTTTGTTCTAATTTGGCAATTGTATTGCTTTAACACTGATAAAAACACATTCCCAAATTTTTAAAAATTTTATTTTTTTTGAATTGATAAAATCCTCCAATTTTATAGCTCATATAAATTCCATAGTCTAAATAATCTGCAATCAGAGGCTTCTTAAAAGGAATATATTTTAGCTGATAATCGAGCACCAACAAGAGCCGAAATTTATTCCATGAAACATGCAATTATGAGGCCCATTTGTAATTTAAAATTCTTATGGGTGCAATAGATAACTTATATTGAAATGGTGCTAAAAAAGTTCAACCTTGGACAGTTTTAGCCGAGCAAATGGTTGTGCTTAGTATTAGAATAACTATAATTTTAATTGTTGCTTTCAATTGCTAGTGAATCAAAAATGTATAAATCAAGAAGAAAGTTAATATTGATGACTCATGACACTTCCTGCTTACATTTCCCCTCTTGAGAGGGGCTAGGGGTGTGTCACGAATGTTTACTCAAGTAAAACACCAAAATTAGTAACACCAATTTAATTTCTCCCACGATTTTCAAATTCCTCGACATAACTCAAAATTTCTCTCAAGACGCCATCCATCTGCGTTTTAATATCCATATCATCGAACCTTAAAAAAGTAATTCCCAATTCTTCAATTTCAGATTGTCTGGTTTTATCTTTTGCTTGTTGAATTTCACTATCATGCGTAATTCCATCTACTTCTATGGCCAAATATAATTCATGACAAAAGAAGTCTAAAATGTAATTTAAAATTGGTTTTTGTCTGTGAAAATCGAATCCTTTTATTTTTTTATTCTTTAATTGTTTCCACAATAATACTTCAGCATAGGTGCTGTTATTTCTGAGCTTTCGAGCAAGTAATTTTAATTTAGGATTGTAGGGATATATTTTTCTTTTGGGTTTCATGAGGTGGTTTAGTTTTCAAAAATATATTATTATTTAGGATTGCTAAAAGGTTTTTAGTTTTAAAAAAACCTATTGCAAAATTCTTGAGTTTTATTAATTGTTGAAGTCAATTCAAAATATTACTTTTCAATAGAGTCTAGTCACACACCTAGCCCCTCTCGAGAGGGGAAAAATGGGGAGGTGAGTTAAATCCGCGCAAAGGACAGAAGCGACATCCTTTTTTGGGCTATCTGAAATTTATTATTGCGTACGAATGCTTTAAAGCCCAAAAAAGATACAGCGGATGGCCTGACCTTGCCTCTTGGCAAGGTTGCGCCCAAATATTTAAAGATAATTTAACCCAAAACACATTTTTTTAGCCCTAAATGCTTAACTTCGCGCTCCTTAATTAAAAAATAGTTTATGATTAACATTACTTTACCTGATGGATCGGTAAGACAATACGAGGCAGGCACTACTGCGCTTGGTGTTGCAAAAAGTATTAGCGAAGGTTTGGCCCGCAATGTGGTGGCCGCCAAAGTAAATGGCGAGGTTTGGGATGCCACGCGTGCTATTACCACAGATGCTCATTTGGTATTATTAAAAGCTGAGGATAATGAAGGAAAAGCAACCTTATGGCATTCCTCAGCCCATTTAATGGCTGAGGCAATTGAAGCAATTTACCCAGGAACCAAATTTGGAATAGGCCCTGCCATTGAAAATGGTTTTTATTATGATATTGATTTAGGTGGAAAGGCTATTGCGCTTGAGGATTTAAAGGCAATTGAAGATAAAATGATGGAACTAGCCAAAAAAGGCAATGCTTATGTTCGTAAGGAAGTTTCGAAGGCCGATGCTATTGCTTACTTTAAAGAAAAACAAGATGAGTATAAATTAGATTTGTTAGAGGGACTTGAGGATGGTAAAATTACCTTTTACACGCAAGGTGAATTTACTGATTTATGCCGTGGTCCGCATATACCTGATACCAGTTTTATTAAGGCAATAAAATTGATGAACATAGCAGGCGCCTATTGGCGTGGTGATGAAAAAAACAAGCAACTGACCCGCATTTACGGCATTACCTTTACCAAGGCAAAAGATTTGGCCGACTATTTGGTATTGTTGGAAGAAGCTAAAAAACGCGACCACCGCAAGCTTGGAAAGGAATTAGAATTATTTACTTTTTCAGAAAAAGTGGGAATGGGCTTACCTTTGTGGTTACCTAAAGGTGCGGCTTTGCGCGAAAGACTTGAAAACTTCTTGAAAAAAGCTCAGGTAAAGGCTGGTTATTTGCCGGTAGTAACACCACATATAGGTAATAAAAATTTATATGTAACATCGGGGCACTACGAAAAATATGGTGCCGATTCTTTTCAGCCTATAAGAACACCGCACGAAGGCGAAGAGTTTTTCTTGAAGCCCATGAATTGCCCTCATCACTGCGAAATTTATAAGGCCTCACCAAAATCATACAAGGATTTACCAGTGCGGTTGGCAGAGTTTGGCACTGTATACCGCTATGAGCAAGCCGGAGAATTGCATGGCTTAACACGCGTACGTGGCTTTACACAAGATGATGCACATTTATTTTGCCGTCCAGATCAGGTAAAAGAGGAGTTTTGCAAAGTAATTGATTTGGTATTGTATGTGTTCAAAGCATTGGATTTTAAGGATTATACAGCTCAAATATCCTTGCGCGATCCTGAAAATAAAACCAAATACATTGGCTCTGATGAAAATTGGGCTTTGGCTGAAGCGGCTATTGTAGAATCGGCCTCAGAAAAAGGATTAAATACGGTAGTAGAATTAGGTGAAGCAGCATTTTATGGGCCTAAATTAGACTTTATGGTACGTGATGCCATTGGTCGTAAGTGGCAATTAGGGACTATTCAAGTAGATTATAATCTTCCTGAACGATTCGAATTGGAATACACAGGTAGCGATAATCAAAAGCACCGCCCGGTGATGATACACAGAGCGCCATTTGGCTCTTTAGAACGTTTTGTGGCGGTTTTAATAGAACATTGTGCAGGAAAATTCCCATTGTGGTTGGCGCCTGAACAAGTCAGCATTTTGCCTATAAGCGAAAAGTACAATGATTACGCAAAAAAAGTTTTAGAATTATTAAAAAATTACGATATTCGCGGCCTTGTTGACGACAGAAATGAAAAAATTGGCAAAAAAATTCGAGATACTGAATTGAATAAAGTGCCTTTTATGTTGATTGTTGGAGAGAAAGAGGCTGAAGAAAACAAGATTGCAGTGCGTAAACAAAGTGTGGGTGATTTAGGGACTTTTACCATGGAAGAATTTGCCGCATTGATTAACAAAGAGATAGAAATTATAGCTTAAATATATTTATTAACTAAAAAAAACAGGAAACCCATAGCAACAGATGTTACCAAGCCTAATACTTTAGGCGAAAGAAAATTTGACCCACGTATCCCTAAAATTATAAAGGGTAAAGTTCAACGTCAGGACGAACATAATATCAATGAAAATATCAGAGCACCCCGTGTAAGGGTTATTGCTGATGGTATTGAGCCAGCAATTTATCCTATTCAACAAGCTTTGTTGATGGCTAAGGATGCTGGATTAGACTTGGTGGAAATTGCACCTAATGCTGATCCACCAGTTTGTAAAATCATTGATTATAAAAAGTTCTTATACGAACACCGTAAAAAACAAAAGGAAATAAAGGCTAAATCTTCAAAAGTAACTATCAAAGAAATAAGATTTGGACCAAACACCGATGAGCATGATTTTGTATTTAAAAAGAATCATGCACAAAAGTTTTTAGAAGAAGGAGCTAAGGTAAAAGCATTCGTATTGTTTAAAGGACGTACTATATTATTTAAAGAAAAAGGTGAGTTGATGTTGTTACGTTTTGCTCAGGATTTATCTGAATATGGAAAAGTTGAGCAGTTGCCTTTATTAGAAGGGAAGAAAATGATGATGACATTGGCACCAAAGCCTAAAAAGTAAGAAACCAATTATTAACAAACATAAAAACAAACAAGAATGCCAAAAATGAAAACCAACTCCAGTGCAAAGAAGCGCTTTTCTTTCACAGGAACAGGTAAAATTAAAAGAAAGCATGCTTTCAAAAGTCATATTTTGACTAAGAAATCAACCAAGCGTAAGCGCGCCTTAACTCACGCAACCTTAGTAAGCGGACCAGATTCTGGAAACGTGAAAAGAATGTTGTGTGTTGGTAAGTAACCAATTTATAATAAACAGGTAATTTAAGTATTAACCCGAAAATCAGTAATAAAAGACTCTTGCAGAGCACTGATTGTCAAAACAAAACAAAACATGCCAAGATCGGTCAACCATGTGGCTTCAAAAGCCCGCAGAAAAAAAATCCTTAAACAAACTAAAGGATATTGGGGTGCACGAAAAAATGTGTACACCATTGCAAAAAATATTTTAGAAAAAGGTTTAACTTACGCTTATCGCGATAGAAAAGCCAAGAAGCGCAACTTCCGTGGATTATGGGTACAAAGAATTAATGCAGGCGTTCGTCCGCATGGCTTAAGTTACTCACAATTTATGGGTAAAATTCATGCTAAAAATGTGCAATTAAACCGTAAGGTTTTAGCTGATTTAGCGATGAACCATCCAGCTGCTTTTAAAGCTGTAGTTGACTCTGTTAAATAAATTCTAAACAGTTAATAATTGGTGAAAAGCCTCCTGATCAAGGAGGCTTTTTTTGTTGTAATCATATCCTAATTTGGCTACTTGCAACATTGTAAGTTGACCTCAAGTTATTTTCATACATTCTTAAACCATTATGAAAACCACAATAAATTGTTCCATTAGCGCTAATGGCCATAGATGCATCTCTTTGATTTAAAACAAGCGGATTAGGTAAGGTGCTTACACCGTTTATGGCATAAGCAATTTGAAAACTAAAAATTAGTTGGAGTGAAAGTAGTAGTATTTTAATAATCTGTTTTTTCTACAGACTACAATTCAAATATAAAAGTTGCTTTTGTTGTAATTATTTGGGAAACCTTAATAAATATCGGTCTCACTCAACAAATCCTTTACGTCATTATACTGCAAGTTCTTCACCTGCATGGCTTTGTTTTGAGCAGGAATTTGAGTGTTGCCTAAATGAATATTATTATCATCATTGCCATAGGTATTATTTAAATCTAAAGCATCATACATGGTATAATTTCCATTAATTTGTTTACTTTTTCCAAAATAAAAGTTCAAACCTATATTTAAAAATCCTCCCGATTTTAGGCTATACTCTTGATAGCTGTCGCGTTTAATTAAAATTCTATTCGAGCTTTCAGCAAAAGATACATAGCCTCGGCTAAATCCACTCGAAACAAACATGCTAAAATTTGAATTTGCACGATAGCTTAAGGTCATACCAGTGAGCAATTCCCATCTTCGCAATTCAACGGTAGTTCCTTTGTTTAAAAATCCTGTATTAAAATCGTTTTTAAAACTATAAGCAGTGCCCATTGGTTTAGTGAAAATACTATATTGAAAATGCTTGCCAAGTGGTATATTTAGCGACAAGTTTCTGAGTAATTGAATATTAAAATTAACACCATCCAATCTTCCAAGCCTAAAGCCTACAATTGGTAAGGCCAGCTTCTTACCAAAAACAAAGGTGCGCACAAAGCCTAGGCGGTAACTAAATTTTTCATTTACTGTTCTATTATAAATAAATACCATTGCTAATCGCTTTCCATTTCGGGCTTTGGTATATTGATCAAAAGATGAAAAGGGTGCCACAGCCAAAAAATAGGAGTTTTTTCCACCATCGCTATAAATTGTTTTTAATGCAATGGATGATCTTCTAAAAGTTCGTGGTTCATTGAGTATGGAAGATTCAATATTTTCTTTTGTGAAATTAATAGTTGCAATTGCCTGAAAGCTTTGAATTTTTGAGCTGTCATTTTCAACCCAAGTACGCGTGTAAACAGGTGTATTAAGGCCTATATTTCGTTGTGTAAATTGGTAATATCTACCATCAACATGCAAACTGTCAACTCGTGGGGTTAAAGCTCTATCAGGAATACCATACCAACTTAGATATATACAAGGTTTAATATAATGTTTAGGCACTTTTAAATTGCTTTTTTTTAAGCTATCTTGGTTTTCAGCCTTTACTATATAGGAAGTTGATATTACCATAATAAAGGTAATCACTATACAAAGTAATTGAAAAAACTGTTTGCTAATTTTCATGCGCGCTATTGCTATATTCATAAAACAATTTAATTTTTATCTTTCAATTGCTTTAATAACTCTCTTTTAAAATCGTCTTCTGCTTTTATGAGCAATGCTACCTTTTTTACCGGTAAACTTTGTTTAAATCTAGTAAAATATTGTTTCTGCAAATGAGCTTCATTAACCTTAAATTCAATTTCATTATCCACAAATTGCTCAGCTTCCTGATCGGTCATACTTTCTGTCGATAATTTTTTATTTTCCTTTCTGCGGCTTGTTCTCAGCACTTCAAGTTTATCTTGATATTCGTTGTAAACAGGCCAAAAACTTTGTGCTTCTTTGCTGCTTAAATTTAATTCTTTGGTTATAAAAGCAACTCGAAAGGCTGCAATTTGCTCCTTTTTATCAGCCTTGGTTTGCGCACTGCTAAAGGCCCAAATCAAAACTAGGAAGGATGTACAAAAATATTTATATAAGGAGTTCATGGTTGTAATTTTATATTTCGGCTGCTATATCATCAATTGAAATTTCATGCTCAATTAAGTATTCAGTTAATTCAGTTTTCATTTGTTCTTGGTCTATGCTATGGTTTGCTATTTCTATTTGTTCGGGCTGATCAATGGCTTCAATTATCATATTTTCATCATAATCGGTAAATTCATCTGTTGCAGTATTAATTTCAACTTTAGTTATTTTATTTAAGGCAAGGGTTTGCTTATTTTTTATGGGGCTATCCATCAACTTTAAATAAAATATCATAGCTACTATAATTGTTACCACTGCTGCAGCAAGTATCATCCTATATTGTGGTGAAGGCGTTAACCAATATACTTTAGTCTCTTTCCGTTCTTTATATAAACGGTCTTGTATTTTGAGAGGCAGCTGCTCAAAATATCCTTCAGGAACCTCCAAAGGTTTTTGCGCTTTATTAATTCCTAGTCGTTGCTCAATGTGTAATGGTAGTTTCTCAAAATAATGTTCAGGGCTAACAAATGGATTTTGCTTATTGACTAAGGCATGTTGCATTATATGTTCAGGCAAATGGTCAAAATATAACTCTGGAGCAACAAAATCATTTGATATTTTTATCAAAGGGTGATTGACCACCGAAATTTGCATTTGCTCAAAATAGCCTGCTGGTATTTTAAAACTTTCTTCCAAACTCATTTTTTGCATAGCAGCAAGCTTTGGGGCAATTAGCCTCAAATCCTCGTTATTATTGCTATGCTTAAAAGTGTTCATGTTTTTTTAGTTATGATTACTTAAATTGTAAAAGGTTTAATAAGAAAGTACATATTCTTCAATTTTTTTTACAGCATGATGATAAGAGGCCTTAAGCGCGCCAACAGAGGTGCCTAAAATTTCACTCATATCCTCATATTTCATTTCCTCAAAATACTTCATGTTAAATACCAAACGTTGCTTTTCAGGTAATTTTAAAATAGCTTTTTGCAGTCGCATTTGTATTTCATCACCTTTAAAATTTTGATCAGCTTCTAAACTTTGTGATAACTTGTATTCCACATCAACAATTGGTACAAAAAATTTTGTTCTTTTCTTTTTCAAAAAGGTCAAAGATTCATTCGTAGCAATTCTGTATAGCCAAGTATATAATTGCGAATCTTCCTTGAAACTATCCAAGTGATGCCACATTTTAATAAAGGTGTTTTGAAGCACATCGTCAGTATCATCATGGTCGATAAGCATACGCCTGATAATACTGTATAGCTTTTTTTGATATTTTTTTATAATAAGGTTAAAGGCAAAGTTTTTTGAACTTTCCTCTTTAAACATCACCAATAGCTCTTTATCACTGTATTCTTGCATAGTTCATCATTTGTAAGCAAAAATTTAAGCAATAAAGATAGAGTAAAATCTTATGCTTTTTTTCTTGCTATTACTTTTAGTACGGCCTCAACAATGTTATTACTGCTTAAACCATATTTAATCATTAATTGTTCAGGCGTGCCACTCTCTCCAAATGAATCATTTACACCAACATACTCCAAAGGAGCCGGGTAATTGCGTGCCAATGCTTGAGCAACGCTGTCTCCCAAACCTCCATTGTACTGATGTTCTTCGGCACTTACAGCACATCCTGTTTTCTTAACCGAAGCTATGACTGCTTCCAAATCAAAAGGTTTAATCGTATGTATATTTATTATTTCTGCATCTATCCCTTTTTCTTTCAATACCTCTTGTGCAATCAAAGCTTGCCATACCAAATGACCTGTGGCAAAAATACTTACATCCTTTCCTTCGCATAAAGTTAAGGCTTTCCCTATCTCAAATTTTTGATCTGCAGGTATAAAATTTGGTACCACTGGACGACCAAAACGCAAATAAACCGGACCTTCATAAGCTGCAATGGCAATAGTAGCCGCTTTGGTTTGGTTATAATCACAAGGGTTAATTACGGTCATGCCAGGCAACATTTTCATCAAGCCTAAATCTTCCAATATTTGGTGAGTAGCTCCATCTTCGCCCAATGTAAGTCCCGCATGTGAAGCACATATTTTTACATTTTTGCCCGAATAAGCAATGCTTTGTCTAATTTGATCGTATACTCTACCTGTCGAAAAATTCGCAAAAGTGCCTGTAAAAGGAATTTTTCCTCCAATGGTTAAGCCTGCCGCTATGCCCATCATATTGGCTTCAGCAATACCTACCTGTATAAAACGTTCAGGAAACTCCTTGGCAAAAGCATCCATTTTTAACGAACCTGTCAGGTCGGCACAAAGGGCAATAACATTTGGATTTGTTTTACCTAACTCGAGCAAACCAGCACCAAAACCTGAGCGTGTATCTTTTTTATCTAAAATGGGAAATATAGGCATAGCTAACAATTTTTGCCAAAAGTATAAAAAGCAAACATTGAGTTATTGGCAAATTGCTAACAAAATAATGCATTGTGTTAAGGTAAAATTAAAGTTTTTTTGGCAAATCCTTAGCGCTGAAATAGCGCTAAGGTCGCGCTTTACGCGGTGCATGGCACACTGCTTCAATCGCTTTTGCGGGTATTTCGCCATCTTAATGTTTATTTATTTCAATGATATTTTTTTCTTTAATTAATCTCATCTAAAGTCACACATTCTCAATTGCATATATATGATACGAAAGTGAAATGGTCTTTAGACCATCTCAAACTGAGGTAAATGCCGATGATCATTTGTTAGACCAAATTTATTTGGTCTATTACAAATGTCATATCGGTCTGAAATATCAAATTGAATTTTTAGGTTGTCTAGATCTATAACACACAGAACTCACATTTTAAAAATTATATGTATGCAATTTCAAAACTAATGTTATGCAAATTCAAAGTTATTTGTCTGCAATTTCAAAATTTATACTCTGCAATTTCAAAGTTATATGTCTGCAATTTCAAAATTATATGTCTGCAATTTCAAAATTAAGCATCTGCAATTTCAAAATAATGCTTATATTTGTTCTTTAAATTCGCGACATGAAAGTCTTTAAAAGAACAATAGAACAGGCTATTAAACAATATGCCAGCAAATATCCTGTACTGGCTGTTACAGGTCCTCGACAATCGGGTAAAACCACCATGCTTAAAACCATGTTTCCAAACTATACCTATATCAGTTTAGAAAATCCGGATATGCGGGAATTTGCAACCAAAGATCCTAACGGTTTTTTCGCCCAATACGCAGGCCATGTAATTCTTGATGAAGTGCAACAAACACCTGCACTGTTCTCTTATATTCAAACCATTGTAGATGCAACAGGAAAAATGGGGCAATTTATATTATCGGGCTCTCAGAATTTTCAGTTGATGCAAAACATTACCCAAAGTTTAGCGGGGCGTGTTGCTTTATTTAAACTACTTCCCTTTGATTTTTTAGAATTGAAGCAGGCTAAATTATTACCTAAAAACTACGAAGAAATATTAGTGAAAGGCTGCTATCCTGCCATTTTTGATAGGGACATTCCATCCAAAGTTTTTTATGCCAATTACTTGCAAACCTACATTGAAAAAGACCTCAAACAACTTATTGAAATCAGAGATCTTCGTCAGTTTAGAAATTTTATTGCTTTATGCGCTGCGCGTGCTGGGCAATTGCTTAATTTAAACGCCTTGGCAAATGAATGTGGTATATCGCAACCTACTGCTAAGGCTTGGCTATCGGTATTAGAAAGTAGTTATATCGTTTTTTTATTGCAACCTTATCATGTTAATTTTAATAAACGTATTGTAAAAACGCCTAAGTTGTATTTTTATGATACAGGTTTACTTTGCCATTTACTTAAAATATCAAGTGCCACTGCTATTCCATTAAACTCAAGCAAAGGCAGTTTGTTCGAAAATTTTATGGTTGCAGAGGCTCACAAATTAAACGACCATCAATACCTGCACGCCAATTTTAACTTTTGGCGCGATGCCTCTGGTCATGAAATTGATTTGCTTGTTGAACACAATGATAAAATAGGAATTGCAGAAATAAAGGCCACCGCTACCATTAAAAGTGACGATTTTAAGGGACTCAACTATTTTGCAAATTTAGAAGGAAGTCATGTTAAATCCAAGCATCTGCTCTTTACAGGCGTTGTGAGCCAAAAAAGAACCAATGCCAATATTCTTGCATGGAGCGAGGTTTCATCAATCTTGAAATAATAGTATTGTTGGTAAACATACATGTTGGCTAACATCATTATTTTTTAATGATGAGAACTGCCAATGGGTGTCATATCTTAATTTTAAAATAACCTGTTTGGAAAAACCACCAATTGTATAAAATTAAACTCCAGTTGATCAAAGGCCATGTTTTTATTATAAGCCATTTTTACATTCAAATTTGGGATATACCTAAGATTAGTTCTTAAATAAATGGCTTGAATGCGATTGGGCCTGATATCCCATCCAAAAGTAAATCCCGGATGTAAGGCAATATTCGAAGCTGAACTCAATTGACCATTAAAATTTTCTTTTACCAGCAGCCATTCATAACTGGCCGAAGCTCCAACAAAAGGTACAAAACCATGATAGTCAAATAAAAATTTATATGCTTCAACTGTTAATGCTTTTCTATTTAAATTTTGATTAAAATCAAAGGCCTTCAATTCACTTTTTACGGTTCTATAAGCCAAATTAATTTGCACATCGGGTTTGTGCAAATAATAACCTATCCCAAACTCAGGAAACACATCTGTAAATTTATGGTCATCGGCAAAAGGCACAACAGCTGTATTATAAGAAGATGACTTGGTGTAAAAGGCTGAAGAAGGTCCTACAGCTAAAGTGAATCCATTTAATCTTTTTAATACTGCTAATGTATCAGTAAGCTTTTTTGTGCGCCCACTTTGCCAATCTTTTTCGGCACTGAGTGTGGTTTCAATCATGAATTTGTATGATAAAGCAATCCAATAACCATGTGTTTTTACAGCTTGTTGAATATTTTTAGTGATATAATAATTAAAGGTGTTATTTGGTAAGTACCCTAATCCTAATTCAACTAAATGATTTTTATAATTATATACCAAACCACTGGTAATAGGATATTTAGAACGGCTTAAATGTGTACCTTCACCTTGTTGGAAACTACAAGGCATCCACGATGCACCAATATATGGCCTAAAACCAAGATGCTTAATTTTCCAAGGAAATATTTTTAACCCGGTTTCAACACTCGTTTTAAATCCACTTTGTTTAGAGCTTAAAATTGGGACAGCTATAAAAAAGTCGGCATGTCCCCAAAAGTGAGTGCCTCCAATAATAATGCGTGTTTCATTCAAATTTTGCAACTCAAAATTTTCAATATTTCCATTTGAATTGATGAAGCTTGATTGGGTATATTTCCCGTTAAAATAACGTTGATCAACACCCAAATTTAATTGCGCAAATCTATGTCGCGTTTTTCCACCTTCAATATAGGGCTGTGCATTTAAAGGTAATATATCAGTATATAATACTATCAAACCTATCAATATACTTCTCATAAAAAGTTATTTTTTAGGTTGATACTTTTTTGTCCAATAAGCAATCAATGGCGAACCAATAATGGTGGGCACTAACCATGGTAACCAAGGCAAGCTTTCAAGACTCACATTCACCACCAAAAATGCAGTAAATGTGGCAATATATCCACCAAGCATCATTCCAATATGTCTAATAATCCATACATTTTTTTGAATTATTTTATTGTTTTTTATATCATACAATAATTTGGCATCTCTTACTGCCAAAAAAGTTCCAAGAGCGCCAAAAACTATTAATATTATTTGATTTGTAAACAACATAATGGCACAATTAACCAGAGCAACCGATACAACTAACCCATCGGATATACTTGGATACAAACTTTTGTTCTTTACAGATCTGTAGCCACTATAAACTAAAAAGAAAGAGAAAATGCCAATGTGTAATAAAAACTGATTATTTTTCATCAACGATATTAGTGTCGCTGAAATGCAAACCAAAATCATACCTGTAAAAAAAGCCTTGCCTGCCTTTTGATGTAATTTTTTACCTTTTTGGGCAACAATTGCTATAAAGCCCGATACCAAAGCAATAAATCCTGAAAGGATATGAATCCCTAAAAATAGTTTGTACAAATTTTCCATTGTGTTTATTTTTTTGCAAAAATGGATGCAGTAATTTGTTAATACAAGGAAGAAGGGGTAAAATGCAATTTTTGGGGTAAATTACACGCTTTTTGACTCGATCTGGGTGTTTTTGGGGCGATTGGTAAAGTAGTTTTTTACAAAATCGTTGTTTGAGCGAGAAACTGGAATTAATTCTTGGGCATTTTTTAAATGAAATTTATAACCTTGGGCATTACCTGAAATATGGTTTACTTGATCAAGATTAATAACAAAACTTTTATGGCATCTATAAAAGTTTTCATGAGGTGGTAAAAATGAATGTATGTTTTTGAGGCTATTTCTCAGCACTTTTCGGTCTTTAATTCCATCTTTCAAAAAATAAAGTTCCACATAATTGTCATCGGCTTTAGCAAACAAAAATTGAGATGGTAAAATTTCCAATTCAATCGTTCCATTCTCTGACAAAAAATTAACAAATTCATTGCTTTGTGGTTTATTTATTTCCGATTCAGCTTCTATGATTGGATTTAAAGCTTCAGATTCTGTTTCATATTTGTTATTCAATCTGTTAAATTTAATAATTACGACTCCAGTAATTGGAAAAATTCCCACAGCTAAGGTGTAGGTTAAAAACATCATCAATGAATCGATATTGATATCAGTGATGCCTAAAAAATAAGAATATACAAAATTAGCAGTACCTATACATAATAAATTAATCACCGACCAAACTAATTCTCTTTTCGTAGTCCATTGTGCTTCTGAGAAATAATTTGGTAAGGCATTAAATAATAGCACATTTAAAATAAACATGATAGCTGTGCACACTAAACCATAGCCTAGTGAAATTATAAACAGGTAATTTTTTAATCCACTTATTTCAAATGGCCTAAAAACATATAAAAATATAAACACAAATAATCCAAAAAGAAAACATTTTTGGATTCTGTCTTTTAGTGATTCATTGAGTGGATAGGGCTTAGCAAAATTTATATTGATCATTCTTAATTTAAACTTTAGCTGCTTAATTATTGCCTATCTTTTCAATATTCACTTTGTAATCATAGCCTTCAATCAGTAAAACATCATCTTTTACTGAAATGCTGAGGTTTTCGGTAGTACTTAATCGACTGTAATTAACTTCAAATGTGAGCAGCATTTCGCCATTTAAATGATGGTTTTTATCAGTTATGCTAGAACTTGCAGTAATAAATTTAATTTCATTTAGCTTTCCATGAAGCTCCAAATTTTGTTTTAACAGAGCTACTATATCTGTTTTGGTTACGTTTTCGCTAAAAAAGCTGGCTGCTTTATCAAAATTTTTTTTACTAATTTCTTTGTAAAATTTACCAGCAAAAGTTTGACCTAATTTAACATGTTCTTTATTGTTCTGATATAACTTTCCCTCTTGGCATGCATTCACTAAAATGATTAAAACTGAAAAAAATACTAGGCCTAAGCTTTTTAACATATATACAATAAATATATAAACTATATTTGACTTTTGTTTAAAATACAGCAAAGTTAAAAAAGGTTTCATAATTTCAATAATTCAAATAAGTATAGGTTTAAATGATTCCTTTGCGGTCAATGATGCGTATTTTGTATTTGATTATGCATATTTATTTCAAAATCAGCCTTAAAAAAATGATGATTTCTAATTATGAATCTATACAGAGATAACAAATGTTGAATCTTATAATATATTTAAAGCAGTATTAATATGAAAAAAATAGCAGTTTTAACTTCTGGAGGTGATTCACCGGGAATGAATGCCTGTATTCGTGCAGTGGTTCGCACTGCAATTTATCATCAAATAAATGTTGTTGGAATTAAAAGAGGTTATGATGGATTGATTGAAGGTGATTTTATAGCCTTAGAATCTAAATCGGTGAGTAATATTATGCAGCGTGGTGGCACCATGTTGAAAACAGCCCGTAGTAAGCGTTTTATTACAAAGGAAGGCATGCAGGAGGCCTATTATAATTTAAAAAAACATGATGTTGAAGGGCTTGTGGTTATTGGTGGAGATGGAACTTTTAAAGGTGCCGAAGAATTTGGCAATCTATTTAATTTTCCGGTGATGGGATGTGCAGGCACTATTGATAATGATTTGATAGGTACCGACTATACTATTGGTTACGATACCGCCATTAACACGGTGGTTGAGGCTGTAGATAAAATAAGAGACACAGCTGAGTCGCATGATCGTTTATTTATAGTTGAGGTGATGGGCCGAGATGCTGGATTAATTGCATTACGCAGTGGTATTGGGGTAGGGGCCGAAGCTATTTTAATTCCAGAAACCAAGCGCGATGTAAACACTATGTTGGAGCGTTTGGAGCGTGGCAGAAAAGATAAATCTTCAAAAATAATTATTGTGGCAGAGGGAGAAGAAGCTGGTGGTGCTTTTGAAATTGCAGAAATTATTAAAAAGAAGTTCAATCAAATTTACGATATAAGGGTTTCAATATTGGGACATATGCAACGTGGGGGCAGTCCTAGCTGTATGGACCGAGTATTGGCTAGTCGTGTAGGATTTGCGGCTGTTGAGGCACTTCTTGGCGGTCGTAAAGGCGAAATGGTTGGTATTATTAATAAGGATATTGCATACACGCCATTTGCACAAGCCGTTAAGCATATAGAAGATTTAAATCCACAACTATTAAGGATGGTGGATATTTTATCATTATGATTAGCTGATTAGCTGATGGTTTGATGAGAATTGGTTTAATTGACTGATGAAAAAAGCATTCAATTACAAATCCTAAATTTTTTCGAGTGATGATTGGTTTTCTTCAAACCGTTATTTCCCTTATTCGAGCACTATGAGTTTACTCGTAATGATTTTTCGGGAAGCTTGTTCAGTTCCTTCATTTTCAATATAATCTATTTCTACAATATAAAATGAGCTGGCCGTTAGGCCATTGAAGTTGTTTTGATAATCGGGGTTTGAATACACGATTTGCCCAATTGAATTGTATATTGTTAAATTGCTGCCTTGAGGTAAATCTTTTATATATAGAATTTGGCCTTTAACCATGATTGTTGGTACTTTTAATTCCTTTAATTTAATTGAGATAGTATCAATAATTAAACAACCGTTATCATCGTTAGCTTGTAGCATATAAACTCCTGGTGCGTTTATGATTAATTGAGAACCATTGCTGCCATCGCTCCATTGCATATTGTTATAAAAAACGGTGCTAGTTAATGTAAAAGGAAAAGCACTGGCAAAAAGGCTTGTATCATTAGGTAAAATATTGGTTTGAGCAAATACAATTTCTATTTGATCACTTGCTTTACAATGATACTGATTTGTAATATTAACAATAAAAATACCGCTATTTGTTACTTCAATGCTTTGCGATGTGCTGCCATTATTCCATTGGTAGCTTGATTGAATGCCCGCATTAAGCGTAATACTTTGCCCTGCACAAAGACTTGTATCATTGCCCAGATATACCATTGGCTTAGCAAGGCAACCAGCACTATCTAAACGTAATAACCATCCATCTTGATCATGCCCATTTTCCCAACCAAAGCCACAGGCCACATAGCCTTGATCGGGCATTTTTACAATATCTCTAATGTAATTTTGTGCTCCTGGGCCGTTCCAATAACTGTAATACTTGGTATCTAAACTATCAAAATTAGAGGAGAAGTGCATTAATAAGGGACGGGTAATGTTAGGAGTTGATTCATAACCCCAAATGTGATAAGTGCCATCAATATTTTTGAAAATGGTTGAGAGGTCGTTATGATCAATAATGCCAAATAATCGTTTTTCCCATATTCTTTGGCTGCCATCTGGGGTGAGCATGGCTAAGTATGCATTAGATACTTCCCCACCAAAATAATCATCAGAAATAATCCCCGAAACCAATAAATTGCCATTGGGCATTTCGTAAAAGCCCCTTAATTCATCATGATACACATCGCCCCATGAGCGTTGCCATACTTGATTGCCCATAGCATCTACTTTTAATAAATAGCACTCAGACCATTGTTGGTAATTTGTTTTACGTCCATAAATAAAAAAGCCCCCATCTGCAGCGGAGTATATACCTTTTACAAATTCATTTACAGTACCTGTGTAACCCAATTCATGTTCCCAAATAATATTAGCTAAGGTGTCAAATTTTACAAAGTAAATTTGACCGAAAGTCCAATTAACAGAGCTGTCGTAATAGGCTACATCACCCAGTGCAACAAAGGTACTTTCAGATGTTTTAATGCTATAACGATATGTTGTGCCTAGAGCATTTGTTTTACTTCTTTTTTTGACCCATAATGTATCACATAATTTATCAAATTTATAAATTAAGCCATCTGTTACAGTGTCAATTTGGGAAGCACCAGCACAGAGTATGTTTTTTCCATATTTCATCAGACTATTCTCACCGTTACCACCAGAATAATAAGCACTGTCTTCCGAATATGATTTGCGAATTATTAAATTTCCTTCACTAGATAATTTATCTAATAAATATCCTCCACCTATAACATTAGAAGTTTTATAAAACCCAAAACAATAAATCGTGTCATCTTCAACTAACATGTTAGTATATGCATTATATAAATTCAAACTATCGTATCCAAAGTTCATATTATAATAGTTTTGACAAACTGCTTGTTTTAAAATTAACATACACATTATTGTTGATATTATTTTCATTTAAGGCAAGAATAGATAGCTTATCAACCAAAACTTATTAGTTTTTGGTTAATTTATAGGTGATTAACCCAATTTTTTATTAAATATTGTTTTGTGCTAACTGTAGCTATTAACAAACAAAACATGTTTAAAAATGTGATTTTTTAATGATTAAAGCCTTTTTTATGCCACTTTTTTGCAAAAGGGATAGGAGAAGCTGCCGCGCAGCTCGGATAGGTACTATCTTAAAAAACAAATTTTATTTTATTTTTTTATCTTTGTATTAGG
>DAORKI010000009.1:31195-58455 GCA_035439485.1 Bacteroidia bacterium | reverse complement strand
AATTTGAAAATGGTTTAATTTGAAAATGGAAGCTACTTTGTGTACTTTATGACTTCTTTGTATGCTCTGCGTTTGGAAAAATCTGTGCATTAGAGGCAATTAAAATCATTTGATATAAAAAAATTGTTACCTTTGCACCCCAATTAAAAAATTACCGTAATAATTTTTATCTTATGAAATTATCCCAATTCAGTTTCCACTTACCTAAGGAACTTATTGCAGAACATCCTGCAAAAAATCGCGATGAAGCCCGCTTGATGATTGTTGATCGCAAAAATAATAAAATAGAGCATAAAATGTTTAAGGACATACTTGGCTATTTTAATGATGGCGACTGTATGATTATTAATGATACCAAGGTTTTTCCTGCACGATTATATGGCAATAAAGAAAAAACGGGAGCTAAAATAGAAGTGTTCTTGCTTCGTGAGCTTAATCGTGAGAGCCGTTTGTGGGACGTATTAGTTGACCCTGCTCGTAAAATAAGAATAGGTAATAAATTATATTTTGGTGAAGATGATTCATTAGTAGCTGAAGTAATTGATAATACTACATCTAGAGGCAGAACATTAAGATTTTTATTTGATGGAAGTTATGAAGAATTTAAATCAACTATTGTTGCATTAGGTGAAACACCACTTCCTAAGTACATTAAAAGAGCTCCTATCCCAGAAGATGAAGAGCGTTACCAAACTATTTTTGCAACTCAAGAAGGTGCTGTTGCCGCTCCAACAGCAGCCTTGCATTTTAGTAAAGAATTGCATAAACGTTTAGAACTAAAAGGTGTTAATTTTGCACCTATCACACTGCATGTAGGATTAGGCTCTTTTAGACCTGTTGAGGTTGAAGATTTGACTAAGCATAAAATGGATAGCGAGCAAGTAATTATTTCGCAACAAGCTTGTGATATTGTCAATGCTTCAAAAGAAAACAAGAAAAAAGTATGTGCTGTTGGAACTACTGTAATGCGCGCAATTGAAAGCAGTGTATCAACATCGGGAACATTAAAACCATATGATCAATGGACAAATAAATTTATTTTTCCTCCTTACGATTTTAGTATCGCTAATTGTATGATTACTAACTTTCACATGCCTGAATCTACATTACTTATGATGGTAAGTGCTTTTACTGATTATGACTTGTTAATGGAAGCTTACAAACAAGCAGTGAAAGAAAAATATCGCTTTTTGAGTTATGGCGATGCGATGTTGATTTTATAATATAATTTTGCATTGAAAAAATATGCCATTATTGTTGCTGGAGGAGCTGGAACCCGCATGGGGACAGAAACTCCGAAACAATTTTTAGAATTAAAAGGAAAACCTGTTCTTATGCATAGTATGAACAGGTTTTTCAATTTTGATAAAAATATTACCCTTATTATTGTATTACCCGAACATCAAATTAATTTTTGGAAAAACTTGTGTGAACAGCATCATTATCAAGTTCCTCATCAAATTGTGACTGGGGGAAGCGAAAGGTTTTATTCAGTTAAAAATGGCCTGACTTTGGTAGAGGAAAACGCCATTGTTGCTATACATGATGCAGTGCGTCCTTTAGTAAGTTCAGCTACAATAAGTGGCGCATTTGATGCTGCTTTTCAATATGGAAATGGTATTCCGGCTATACCTTTGAGTGATTCAATAAGGAAAATAGATGAAAATAAAAATTTTGCTGTTAACAGAAAGCATTATCAAATTATACAAACCCCACAATGTTTTGCTTCAACCACGTTATTGAAAGCCTTTAAACAAGAATATAAAAAAGAATTTACAGATGATGCTACAGTGCTAGAATCAATTGGTGAAACAATTTATTTAACGCAAGGCAATGCTGAAAATATTAAAATTACTACTCCATCTGACTTAAAACTAGCATCAGCATTGTTTGATAGCATCAATTAACCAGCCCAGTTTTCTCTATCTAAACTCCTATATTGAATAGCTTCAGCCAAATGCTGATTTTGAATTTCTTCTGAGCCATCTAAATCGGCAATTGTACGCGAAACTTTTAAAATGCTATCATAAGCCCTAGCACTTAATCCAAGTCGCTCCATTGCAGTTTTCAAAAGAGTTCGCCCAGCATCATTAATAGTGCAAATGGCTTGAATTTTTTTTGCAGTCATTTGCGCATTACAATGCACATTTTCAATGTTAACAAAGCGTTTTTCTTGTATTTCACGCGCCTTAATAACCCTATTTCGTACCAATTCACTTTTTTCGCTAACCCTCTCTTTGGTAAGTTCTCCAAATGCTACAGGAGTAACTTCAACATGAATATCAATACGATCGAGTAAAGGCCCAGAAATTTTATTTAAATAACGATGAACCACTCCTGGAGCACATACACATTCTTTTTCGGGATGGTTGTAATAACCGCAGGGGCAAGGATTCATAGCAGCAATCAGCATAAAACTAGCAGGATATTCAACCGAAAATTTGGCACGAGAAACCATTATTTTTTTCTCCTCCAATGGTTGACGCATAACCTCAAGTACGGTGCGTTTAAATTCAGGCAACTCATCTAAAAATAAAACACCATTGTGCGCCAATGAAATTTCCCCTGGCTGAGGTATACCACCCCCACCAACCAATGCAACATCACTTATAGTATGGTGAGGTGAACGAAAAGGTCTAATAGTAATAAGCGATGAATTTTTACCCATTTTACCAGCAACGCTGTGTATTTTGGTAGTTTCGAGGGATTCTTGTAAAGTAAGAGGTGGCAAAATGGTAGGCAATCTTTTAGCCAACATGGTTTTTCCAGCACCCGGAGGGCCTACTAAAATAGCATTATGTCCGCCTGCTGCGGCTATTTCAAGTGCACGTTTAATGTTTTCCTGCCCTTTAACATCGCAAAAATCAAACTCACTGTCATTTAACTTGGCAAAAAACTCTTCTTTAGTATTTACAATAGTTCTATCTAAATTATTTTGACCAATTAAAAACTCTACGACTTCCCTTAAATTAGTTACTCCATAAACTTCTAAATCGCTAACAATTGCAGCTTCACGGGCATTTTGTTTAGGTAATATAAATCCTTTAAATCCTTCTTTTTGTGCTTGAATAGCAATAGGTAAAGCACCTTTAATGGGTTGTACAGTTCCATCCAAGGAAAGCTCACCCATAATAATATAATCGGCTAATTTTTCAGTAAATATTTGCTCTGAACCTGCCAAAATACCTACTGCTATGGTTAAATCATAAGCTGAGCCTTCTTTTCGGATATCAGCAGGCGCCATATTAATTACAATACGTTTCCCTGGAATTCTAAACCCAGTATGTTTCATAGCTGATGAAACCCTTTGTTGGCTTTCTTTAACTGCGTTATCGGGTAAACCTACATGATAATAATTTGCTCCTGTTGACACATCAATTTCAACTGTAATAGTAGTTGCATTAACACCGTAAACAGCGCTTCCGTAGCTTTTGACCAACATAATAATTATTGTTTTTCAATTCTTAAACCCACATCCATTATCATAGGTAACTTAGGCATGCGCATAGCTTGCTCGTACCTAAATTTATAAGTACCTACTTGCTTAAAACGTACATTTTTTTTGAACAAAATTTGATTATCCCAAATATCTCCACTTCCATCGCCAAGCCATTTTCCTGAAGGGTCAGCTAAAATACATTCAATGGTATCACGTGAAATTTTGTTATCTGGATATTTAGTATCTAAAAACAAATAAATATTGCTATATCCATATCCACTTGCGTTTCTAATATTGATGTATACATTATGAAGTGAAACAGTATCAGTGATTGGAACATCAAAATAAACAGGATTTTCTTTATCCCAAATATAATCTGGGATATCGATATTTTGCTCATAAACTCTTTTTGAATCACATGAGGAAAGTGCCTGCAAAATAACCAATGCAAAAATGTAATAGATAGATTTCATTACAACTAAATATTAAAAATTGCTTTAAGCTCAGTTGCTTCACTTGGTTTCATTTTTCCAGCTAAAATTAAACTCAACTGTTTCCTTCTTAAAGCACCGTTAAATCTTTCTTTTTCTTCATCTGATTCAGGAACTAATTCAGGAACACCAATTGGATGCCCCATTTGATCGACCGCAACAAAAGTGTAAATTGCTTCATTGCATTTTGTTTTAACTCCAGTGGAGTGATTTTCAACATATACATCTATAAAAACTTCCATTGAAGTGCTAAATGCTCTTGAAACTTTGGCTTCGAGAGTAACCACATCCGCCAACTTAATTGGTTGGTTAAAGCTAACATTGTTTACTGAGGCAGTAACCACAACCCTCCTGCAATGGCGATGTGCAGCAATTGCACTAACAATATCCATCCAATGTAACAAGCGCCCTCCCATTAAATTACCCAAGGTATTGGTATCGTTTGGTAACACAATTTCGGTGCTAACAGCTAAACTTTCAATTGCTTTTTTTGATTTCATTTTTAAAATTTAGGCAAAGATATATGATTTAGTTAAAGTGCAGATATTTACCCCTTTGCTTAATCTTCTTAATTAAAGTAAATGCGCATCACACCCTTTTTCTTATTTACATAAGTAGATTTGCTGACTTAAACCAATGTAGTTTTATAAACCATAAAGGTTGAAAATTAATAGGTAAATAAAATTAATTATCTTCGCCATAAACAAATTAAAAATTTAGCTCACATGAAAAGCAAACTGGTTATTATTTTAAGCATTATTTTATGTTTCAACAATTTAATTGGCAAGGCACAAACTGCCGATGAAATTATTACAAAGTATGTTACTGCCACAGGAGGATTGGATAAAATTAAAGGAGTTAAAACTGAGAAAACCACATTAACAGTTGAAACAGGTGGAATGATCATCAATCAAACACTTTATAGAAAAAGACCTGGCATGATTAGAGAGGAAACTTTATTGCAAGGTAAAACATCATTACAAGTATTTAATGGAAAGGAAGGTTGGATAGTCAATCCTTTTACAGGCAGAGAGACAGTTGAAGCTATGACAGAAGATGATGTTAAGGAAATGAAATTACAAAGTGATATGGATGGAGAATTAATTGATTACACTCAGAAAGGATATAAAGTTACTACTGAAGGTGAGGAAGACGTTGATGGCTCCATGGCATATAAATTAAAGTTGGTAACAGATAAAAACGATGTAATGTATTTCTTTATTGACAAAGAAACAAGTTATCTGGTAAAGCAAACTACCAAACAAAAAAATAGTGACGGTAGTGAAACAGAGCAATCGATTTTGTTTAGTAATTTTAAAAACGTTGAAGGTCATACTGTTCCATTTGAAATGGAAGTTAATGTGGCTTATATGGGGCAAATTTATAAAACTCCTGTTAAAATTCTTTCATTGGAAATTAACAAAGAAATGAGCGATGATTTATTTAAAAAACCAGAAATAAAAAAGTAATATAATTTTTATAAGCCTCCAATTATGCATAAGTATTATATTTTATTAATTTTTGGTATTACAGCTGTTGCGAATACCTTTTCACAAAATCAACTTGATGCCAAAATTTTTGGCGACATCAGAGCAAGGCATATTGGACCATCTATTATGAGTGGGCGTGTTGCTTGTTTAGATGGTGTGAATAAAAAGCAAGGGATATTATTTATTGGCACAGCAGGAGGTGGTATATGGAAAACAATAGATTTTGGAGTGACTTATAAACCTGTATTTGATAAACACAATCAAAGTATTGGTGCTATTTGCATTGATCAAGCTCATCCTGATACTATTTGGGCAGGCACAGGTGAACCATGGACAAGAAATAGCGTTTCGGTGGGTGATGGAATTTACAAAAGTACTGATGGCGGTGAAAATTGGAAAAAAATGGGCTTGGACAAAACAGAAAGAATAAGTAAAATTTTTATTCACCCTAAAGACCAAAACATCATTTATGCGGCTGCTCCAGGTGCATTGTGGAGCGATAGCGAAGAGCGTGGATTATATAAAACGATTGATGGTGGTATAACATGGAAAAAGATTTTATATATTAATCCTCAAACAGGTATTTCTGATATGGCTGTTGACCCAAGTAACCCCGAAATTATTTATGCCTCTGCATGGGAGTTCAGAAGAAAGGCATATTCATTTAATTCGGGTGGAAAAAATGGTGGAATTTATAAGTCAATAGATGGAGGAAATACTTGGAAAAAATTAAGCAATGGTATACCAGCAGGAAATTTAGGTCGAATTGATTTAGCTGTATCTCCAGCAGATGCCAATGTAATTTATGCAACCATTGAATCAAAAGAAACAGCCATGTATCGAAGCAACGACAAAGGTGAAACATGGACTAAAACAGGAACTCACAATTATATTATTGAAAGACCTTTTTATTTTGCTAAACTGATTCCTGATCCAAAAGATCCAAATAGAATTTACAGAGCAGGCTTAAGCATGCTGGTAAGTACAGATGGGGGAAAATCCTTTACTCCATTTAGAGGTGGTGCGCATGGCGATTATCATGATGTTTGGATAAACCCAAATAATACTGATAACATTGTGGTTGGTACCGATGGGGGAGTTTATGTGAGTTATGACAGAGGCTCACACTTTACCCAACATAGAAATTTACCTGTTGGACAGTTTTATCACGTTGCATTTGACAACGAAGAAAATTATAATGTTTATGGTGGTTTGCAAGATAATGGTTCATGGATGGGCCCTTCAAGAACTTTAACTGGAAGCATAGCCAACAGAAATTGGAGCACAGTAGGTTGGGGTGACGGATTTTGGGTAGTTCCTGATCCAGCAGATAATAATTTTGTGTATAGCGAATCGCAAGGAGGTGAGCTTCAACGTTACAATAAAACCACCAAAACTGCCAGAAGTATTAAGCCACTTGAAATGGCAGGCCAACCTCGTTATAGATACAATTGGAATTCTCCAATAGGAACAAGCCCAACAAATAAAAACAAATTGTATTATGGTGCTCAATACCTTTTTGTATCAAATAACAAAGGTGATTCTTGGGAAAAAATTTCACCTGATTTAACCACCAATGACCCTGCAAAACAAAAACAAGAAGACAGCGGTGGTTTAACCTCTGATAACAGTAGTGCTGAGAACCATTGTACTATATATAGTATTTCTGAGTCGCCATTAAATGAAAAAGTAATTTGGGTTGGAACTGATGATGGAAATGTACAACTTACTAAAGATGGAGGAAAAACTTGGGTTAATGTGGTGAAAAACATTAAAGAGCTACCTGCATTTAGCTGGGTGAGCAGTATTGAAGCAAGTAGATTTAATGAAGGCTCAGCTTATGCAACTTTTGATAATCACACTCAAGGCGATTTCAATTCATATGTTTACAAAACAACTGATTTTGGAAACACTTGGACTCGTTTAGGCCTTAATAATATCAAAGGATACTGTCATGTGGTAAAGGAAGATATAAAAAATAAAAATTTGTTGTTTGTTGGAACGGAATTTGGATTCTTTTTGAGTTTAGATGGTGGCAATAATTGGGCTCAATTGGATCATAACAATAACATTCCGAACGTGGCTGTAAGAGATATTGCCATACATCATAAAACGAATGATTTAATATTAGCTACTCATGGAAGAGGTATTATTATTATTGACGATATCACCCCGATTAGATTACTTAGTGAAGATGTACTCAATAGTAAGTTTTATGTTTTTCCATTGTCCCCATTTTATTATTCTGAATATGGTTTTGATGCCATTAGTTTTGGCGATGACGAATCAGGTTTCGTAAATCCAAAATCAGGTTTTGTATTGACTTATTATCTACAAAAAAAACACATGAATGGCGATTTTTATGTGGAAGTGTTAGATGAAAGCAACAAGTTGATTTGTTCTAAAATTGCGTCTAAAAGAAAAGGAATAAATATGCTGGAAATTGATTTGCAAGTGAAGGCTCCTAAAATGCCCACAGGCCCAACCCCTTCATATGCCGGGTTTGTTGGAATGCCATTAAATGCGGGGAGCTATAAACTAAAAGTAGTAAAAGATGTAGATACTACATACATTCCATTTACTATTATACACAATCCTAAAAGCCAGCACAGTGCTGCTGATAAAGAAGCTCGATATGAATTAATGAAAAAATTGCACAAACAATGTAATGATTTTACATATACAGTAAATAGTCATGTTGACTTAAAAGACAAATTAGCCACACTTGAAAAGGAGTTTGCATCCAATGAAAAAATGAAGAAAATGTTAATTGAGTATAGTGATAAATTGGAAGCACAACGTAAGACAGTGGTGAGCACTAAAGAAGGAATGATTAATGATGGTAACAATTACCTGCGTGACAAATTAAGCAATGTGTACCTTCAGGTTGTAGGATATGATGGAAAGCCTAGTGCTACACAATTTGATAAATCAACCTCTTTTGATAAAGATATTAAAGACAATGAACTGGCTTACTCTACTATAGATGCTAAATATTTATTTAGCATAAATAAAGAATTAAAGGCCGCAGGGAAGTCTGAATTGGCATTAATGACCAGAGCAGAATTTGATAAAATAAAATAATAAACAGAATTTAAAAATTCATTCCAATAAACAAGACAAATTTTTATCAAAAAATTGTGATAACATGAGAATAATGAAACAAGTCATCATTTTTTTTAATTTAATCTTTTTTTGTAATGTTAACTTTAATTTTTGTAGTGCACAAATCATATACAAAGGCTTAAATAATGATAATAGTACATTTTTATTGGGAGCTGTTAATGCACGTAAATCACAATGTTTATATAAACCTTCAGATTTTAATTCTGTTCCTGCTTCAGGATTAATCAATAAAATATATTATCGCTATGGAACAACTGGTATTACAACCGCTCATGATTTAAGTCCCTTTACAGTAAAAATTGGACAAACTATCGACTCTGTTTTTTCTGGAGGAAATACATTTTACACAGGTCTCACTACTGTCCGCTACGACAGTGTATTTACGATTCCAGCAGGAGTTCAGGGCGATTGGTTGGGGATTGAATTGCAAACCCCTTTTATATATGACAGTACTAAAACATTAATTGTTGAAATTCAGTTTTATAGCAGTACAGGCACCGCTTTTGGCACTTTGGGTAATAGTAACAATAATCAAAAAATAATAAGTAGCGATACGGCTTCTTTGGTATCAGTTGGTTCAAGTACAACTTGGCAAGACTTTGGATTTGATTATTTAATATCAACAGGAAATAAGCTATTCACCTCAACCAAGAATTTCAATTTGTTTCCAAATCCAAGTGCTGATATTGTAAATATTTCAGGCTTTAATGTTACAGAAGTGAGCGTTTTTGATGCTACTGGAAATCAAGTTTTACATCAATTTAATCAGAATCTAAGTGAGAACTTACTCATCAATCTTCAACAGTTTGCCAATGGTATTTACTTTATAAAAGTAGTTTCAAATGGAAATATTGAAATAAAAAAAGTTAGTAAAATATAATCAAAGCTTACCCATCAAATACTTGCAAATCCAATTTTTTGAACAAGGGAATCTTCCTTTATTGATTTATTTTTAATAATTTTTGAATTCGTTAAAATAGTTTCAGGACTCATTGTTCTGAAAAGAGGTACGGTTATTTCATTTTCATTATTATTATGTATATTTTTTTGTACAACAAAATCGTTGAGTGAATTCCCCGCATTAGTTTTGTTTGAGCTATTTATATATTTGTAAACAATCACAGTATCAACTTTTTTAGTTTGCAATGATGCCATTTGGGGTACATACAAGGTATCATGAATAATGCTAACTATTTTTTTCTCCACCGTTTTTTGGGTGGCGTAAAAATACACACTTACGAAAATCATTCCTATAAACACTGCAGCTGCCTGCCACAAAGGAATCATGGTACTTTTTTGATAATTTTTATGGTATATTTCACTTAAATGCTTCGCAATTTTATCCGGTGCCTTTTGATTTTGTTTACTTTTAAAATGCAGCTCTGTTTCTGCAAAAGCATGGTGCATTTCCAAATATTCTTCTTCTGTAATAAATTTCAAAACAATGGCTTTTTCACTATCTAAAAGTGATTGCCATGTTTTATTCTCTATTAAGTTAAATAATTCATCAGGAATTTGATTCAATGTTTTCATATAAATAATTTATCAAAGCGGTGAATAAACTTTTAATTTTAAACTTAACTTTTTCATTAAATAAAATAATCTTGACTTTATTGTTCCTTCAGGTACGTCAATGATTAATGCTATTTCTTGAATTGTAAGCTCTTGATCGTAGCGCAAATGAATAATAAGTTGATCTTCTTCATTAAATTTTTGTAGTTCAATTGCTAATTTATTTTGCAATACTTTTTTATCAATTTGTTGATGTAATTGTTGCTTTACAACTGTGTCATTGCTAATTTGAGCAAAAATAGCCTCTCTGTTATTTTTATTTCGCCACTCATTTCGACACATATTGTTAGCAATGGTATAAATCCAAGAACTGAATTTTTTTTCTACATTAAATCCAATGGCATTTTGCATGACTTTAATAAACAAATCTTGTGTAAAATCTTCAGCTAGCACATTGTTGTTTAGTAAGCGCAAAAAATATCTATATAGTTTATCTCCATATCTCTTGTACAATTCATTAAATGCTTCACTCTTACCATTTGCAATGTGAAGCATTAATGATTCATCACTTAATGAAGAGTAATTTGTATTTCCGAAAATTGAAAATATCACTTTTTTATTCTTTTATATAGTCTTTAATATATGCTTCTTGACCACTATTTTTAGCAACCAAAACAATTAAATTTTTCCAATTTTCAGTTTCATTTTTCATATTGCTTAATTTGTAATGATCATAAAGAGTTATCATTGGCACCAAATAATTTGCATTGGCCTGTTTTATAGACATTTCTGCATTGTCGCGGTAAAATTGAACCTTTAAATAATCTAAAGCAAACAGTTGCTCCATATTCTTTTTTAGTAAGGCTATATTATCAATTTTATCTTTGCTATATTCATAGGCTAAACCAACTAAATACAATTCCTCAGCCACTGGAGTAGTGAATTTTTCATCAACTGTTAAGGCCGTATAAACAGGTCTTTTTAATTGATTATTAGCTATTCGCATCACAATGGATTTGGCATATAGTTGAGCATTTTCAGCACTTTTCAGAGGGTCAATAAATTCAAATTGAAGTAATTTGCTCATTCCCATAATATATTCAGTATTATAAAGCATACTTAAATTAAGTACTTTTACATCTTCTCTAATTCCAAACTGAGCTTGTAAAATCCACAATGGATAAGTATCATTATCGCCTACTGTGAGTAGAATGGCATTCGGTTTTAGACTCATTAGCACATTATAATTGTAGTATAAGTAACCTGGAGAAACATTTCCTTTAGCAAACCATTTTTTGGCAAATTCATTACGTTTTTCAATATCCATTTTAAATTCATATGCACTTACAAAGTCAGGGTAAGATTCTTCTCTTTCAGGATCAATTTTATAAGCCTTTTCGAGATAATTAAATTGTGTTAAATCGTTTCCACTATTTAACCATTTTAGATAATTAAATTCATATGATTCTGGAATATTTTTTTCCATATCGTCAATAATTGATTTCAATTTTATAAAACGGTCAGGTCCTTTTATTGTATCGTTGCTACATATACCAACATATCTGTTGGCACGATAATAATTAAACCACGCATTGGCATTTTTATTGTTTTTATTGAGTTCTGCCTTCCAAACATCAGCTTGTTCTTGGTAATATTCAATTGGCATTGGTTTTTTTGTAATGCTTTGAATTTGTTCGCCTTTCTGAGCATAAACAGCCACAGGGAAAGTACAAGTTGTTAGCATGACGAATATAATTTTTGACGCTTTCATTAGGTTTTTTGATTTAGAAATAAAATTAGGTTTTAGAATTACGAATTGAAATTTCAAATACTAATACACATGATTTTAATTTGCGTTCAATTTATTCTCAAATTTTTTTTATATCTTTATTTAATACCAATTCAGCTTTCGATAAGCTTAAATTAGAGCACACAATAAATCATAATTCTATACTCTAACACTCATCTAAATTAATACTTTTGTAAAAAATATTATTTTGTGATAACACTCACCGATACACATGCACATCTATACGCAAGCGAATTTGATGCTGATAGAACTGAAATGATGAAAAGGGCTTTTCAATTAGGTGTTAAACGTTTTTTTTTACCAAATATTGATGAAGAAAGCATAGCTCCGATGCTTCAAATGATGAAAGATTATCCTAACCAATGCTTTGGTATGATGGGTTTACATCCTTGTTCGGTTAAAGAAAATATAGTAGAGCAATTACAAGCCATCGAAGAAGCTTTAAATGCTAACTCTTTTAATGCCATTGGAGAAATTGGGATTGATTTATATTGGGATAAAACCTTTTTTGAACAACAAAAAAAAGCTTTCAAAATTCAATGTTTATGGGCGTTAGACAGAAATCTTCCTATTGCCATTCATTGTAGAAATGCAATGCCAGAAATTATAGAATTATTAGATGAATTAAAAGCAACCACCGCATACAGGCACAATAACTTTAAAGGTATTTTTCATTGCTTTTCGGGAAATAATAATGAGGCTAAAAAACTTATTGACTATGGCTTTTATCTTGGCATAGGAGGTGTTTTAACTTATAAAAATTCGGGTTTAGATAAAGCCATTGATGATATTTCACTTGAGCATTTGGTGCTTGAAACTGATGCGCCCTACCTTGCTCCTGTGCCTATGCGTGGCAAAAGAAACGAAAGTTCATTTTTAAGGCATATTGCCGAGAAATTAGCCGAATTAAAACAGTGTAGCTTGTTTGAAGTGGCAGAAATAACCACTAAAAATTCTATTCATATCTTTGGCGTGTGAAAACAAAAATTTTAATCATATACACAGGAGGTACCATTGGAATGGTGATGGACAATCGCACTAATATGCTAATTCCATTTGACTTTGAGCACTTATATAAGCAAGTACCTGAATTAGAAAAATTTGATTTGGCACTTTCCGTTAAATCATTTGAAAAGCCAATTGACTCTTCGGATATGACTATTGAAGCATGGAAAAAAATGGCATCTATTATTTATGAAAATTATCATGAATATGATGGCTTTGTTATTTTGCATGGAAGTGATACCATGGCATACACAGCTTCTGCACTAAGTTTTATGCTCGAAAATTTGGCTAAACCTGTAATTCTTACTGGTTCACAATTGCCCATTGGGATGATACGCACCGATGGTAAAGAGAATTTAATAACCGCCATTGAAATTGCAGCAGCAAAGCATAACAATTTACCTTATATAAATGAGGTGGCTATTTATTTTGAGTATAAATTATATCGTGGTAACCGCACTCATAAATACAATGCCGAACATTTTGATGCCTTTAAATCTCCAAACTATCCTGTATTGGCAGAAGCTGGAATTAAAATAGAATATAACCAATCAGCATTGTTAGTAGCTCCAAAAGGCAATTTACAACTTAGGCTTAATATGGATGGTAACATTGGTGTGCTAAAGTTGTTTCCAGGGATAACACCTCAAGTGGTTCAAAGTGTGTTACAAAGTAAAGGACTCAAAGCGCTCATCATTGAAACTTTTGGCTCGGGCAATGGTCCAACACAAGATTGGTTTATCAATGAAATAGAAGATGCTATTAAAACGCGAAATCTTACTATTTTAAATGTTACACAATGCAATCAAGGCGCTGTAAATCAAGGTCGTTATGCTACCAGTAAAGGCTTGTTGAAAGCTGGTGTAATTGGTGGAAATGACATCACATTTGAAGCAGCTATTACTAAATTGATGTATTTATTTGGTAATTTAAATGATAAAATAGAAATTGAAAAGAATTTGCAAACAAGCTTAAGAGGAGAGATGACTGAATAATATTGATATAAAATATTCTTTATTACTGTTTTAATACAAAGAGTTTATTGAGCAACCACTATTTTAAATTATTTTGTTTACAATAAACTCTGCTACAAAATTTATTTTGTAAAAAGGAACAAAACCATATTTTTATAGATTCATTTTACGCTCTTAAATTGTAATTATTGATATTTCAATAGTATATTTTATATCTCTTTATCACTTTCAAAACATTCTTTACCATTCAACATATTTTTTATAAATTTGCAATCCTTATAACAAAACAATAAATCACTCAAAAATAAACACATGGCTTTTGATATTGAAATGATTAAAAAGGTTTATGCAGCCTTACCTTCAAAGGTAGAAGCGGCACGTAAAATGACAGGTAAACCACTAACACTTACCGAAAAAATATTATACACACATTTAGCCGAAGCCTTGCCTGGCACGCCATATACAAGAGGTAATTCCTATGTAGACTTTAATCCTGACAGGGTTGCTATGCAAGATGCTACCGCTCAAATGGCTTTGTTGCAATTTATGCAAGCGGGTCGCCCTCAAGTGGCTGTGCCAAGTACCGTTCATTGTGATCATTTAATACAGGCAAAAGAAGGTGCTGTGGCCGATTTAGCTACTGCAAATGATAAAAATAAAGAAGTTTATGATTTTTTAGCTTCTGTTTCAAATAAATATGGCATTGGATTTTGGAAACCAGGAGCAGGAATTATTCATCAAGTGGTTTTAGAGAATTATGCTTTTCCCGGTGGGATGATGATAGGTACCGATAGTCATACTGTAAATGCAGGTGGCCTAGGTATGATTGCCATAGGTGTAGGTGGTGCCGATGCTTGTGATGTTATGGCAGGCTTGCCTTGGGAGCTTAAATTTCCAAAATTAATTGGTGTAAAATTAACTGGTAAGTTAAGTGGATGGGCTTCAGCTAAGGATGTAATACTAAAAGTTGCTGGTATTTTAACTGTAAAAGGTGGTACCGATAAAATTGTTGAATATTTTGGTGAAGGGGCAGATTCTTTAAGCTGCACTGGTAAAGGCACTATTTGTAATATGGGAGCTGAAATTGGAGCTACTACCTCAATATTCTGTTATGATGAAAAAATGAGCACTTATTTAAAAGGCACTGATAGAGCGGATGTTGCAAACTTAGCCGATACTGTTGCCTCGCATTTAAGAGGTGATGATGAAGTTTATGCAAATCCTTCGCAATATTTTGATGAGGTAATAGAAATTAATTTATCTGAACTTGAGCCACATATCAATGGTCCATTTACGCCAGATTTGGCATGGCCTTTAAGCAAATTTGCTTCCGCAGTGAGAGAAAATGGATGGCCTCAACAATTATCAGTAGGATTAATAGGCTCATGTACCAACTCATCTTATGAAGATATATCACGCTCTGCTTCTCTCGCAAAACAAGCAGTTGATAAGGGATTAAAAGCAAAGTCAGAATTTACAATAACACCGGGTTCAGAGCAAGTAAGATTTACGGTTGAACGTGACGGTTTTTTGAGCACTTTCGATAAAATGGGTGGTGTTGTGTTGGCTAATGCCTGTGGTCCTTGTATAGGACAATGGGCTCGTCATGGTGCTGAGAAACAAGAAAAAAATTCAATCATAACTTCATTCAATAGAAACTTCAGTAAACGTGCCGATGGAAATCCAAACACACATTCCTTTGTTGCATCTCCAGAAATTGTTACAGCATTAGCTATTGCTGGCGATTTAACGTTTAATCCTGTTACCGATTTCTTAACTAACGATAAAGGCGAAAAAGTAAAGTTAGATGAGCCAACTGGGATGGAAATGCCTCCAAAAGGTTTTGCTGTAGAAGATGCAGGCTATCAATCTCCTGCCCAAGATGGAAGTAAAGTACAGGTATTGGTGTCACCAACTAGCGATAGATTGCAATTATTGGAGCCATTTAAAGCTTGGGAAGGTGTGGATTTGAAAGGATTAAAATTGCTAATCAAAGCAAAAGGAAAGTGCACTACAGACCATATTTCCATGGCTGGCCCGTGGTTAAAGTATAGAGGACATTTAGATAATATCAGCAACAATATGTTGATAGGTGCTGTTAATGCGTTCAACGAAAAAACCGATAATGTTAAAAACCAATTAACAGGTGAATATGCTGCTGTACCTGCGGTGCAAAGAGCTTATAAAGCACAGCATATTGGCTCAATAGTGGTTGGGGATGAAAATTATGGAGAAGGTTCTTCTCGTGAACATGCTGCAATGGAGCCTCGTCACTTAGGGGTTAGAGCTGTTTTAGTAAAATCTTTTGCGCGAATTCATGAAACCAATTTGAAAAAACAAGGTATGTTGGCGCTTACTTTTGCTAATAAAGATGACTATAACAAAATTCAAGAAGATGACAATATAGATATTATAGGCTTAACAAGCTTTGCCCAAGGCAAACCTTTAACATTGGTGTTGAATCATAAAGATGGTTCAATAGATGAAATTAAAGTAAACCATAGTTATAACGAAGGGCAAATTGAATGGTTTAAAGCAGGGGGCGCACTTAACATCATTAGAGCAAGTGTAGCTTAATAAAACAGTTGTTTGATTTAAAGCTGCCTGTAATTTTGTTTCAGGCAGCTTTTTTTATGCTTAAAATATGATGAAAAAAGTTGATGCAATAATTGTTGGACAGGGGATTAGCGGTAGTTTGCTTAGCGCAGAATTTTTAAAAAATGGGAAGTCTATTTTAGTTATAGATGAAGAAAAAAAAAGTACATCTTCAAAAATTGCAGCTGGACTTTATAACCCAATTGTTTTTAAAAGAGTAGTGAAAAGTTGGATGATTGATGAATTACTTCCTGTACTTCATGAAAGTTATGCTTATATGGAAAAGTGTTGCAATCAAAAATTTCATACTAATAGAAAAATAATGAAACTTTTTGTCAATAGCGAAGAAAAAGAGCAGTGGCAGAAAAAATCAAGGGATGAAAATTATGAAGCATATTTGCAAAAAGAAATTACGAATGAAAACTTTGATAATTGCGTTAAACCTCATCATGGACTTGCCTATGTGACCAATGCGGGAAATGTTGATGTGAAATTAATGATTGAAAGTTGGGCGTCATTTTTAAAAAAGTCAGGTAGTTTCGCTTCAACTCAATTTAACTATACCGATGTTGAATTGATCTCAAATGGCGTAAAATGGAAAGAATATGAAGCAAATTATTTAATTTTTTGTGAAGGCTATCAAGCAGTCAATAACCCATTTTTCACAAATTTACCTTTTGTTCCTGCTAAAGGAGAAGTACTAACTGTGCGTATCAATAAACTTGATACAAATAATCATGTGTTGAATAAGGGGGTATTTATTTTACCTGAAAAAGACCAATTATTTAAAGTTGGTGCAACTTATGTTTGGGATAAAATTAATGAAGAAACCACTCCTGAAGGGCTGTTAGAATTAACTCAAAAACTAGATAAGATTATACAAACAAATTATACTGTGGTGAATCAAGAAGCAGGCATTAGACCTAGCACAAAAGATAGAAGACCATTGGTAGGAAAACATCCAAATTTGCCGCAGCTTTGCATTCTAAATGGCATGGGAACAAAGGCAGTTTTATTAGCACCCTATTTTGCTAAAGAACTTTTCGAACATTTATACCTCAAAAAAAATTTACATCTAGAAGCTAACATGAATAGGATTTAACGATTTCTTTTTTATATTTGGTAATTGATTCAAACTAAAATTGAAAAAACATATCTCAATAATACTGTTTTTAAGTTTTTGTAGCCTGTTTTCTATGGCAAGCAACTTAACTGTTGATGATGCCCTGAGGTTTAAACAAGTTAGTATTGATAAAGGCTTATCACAAAGTTCAGTTTTTACAATTATTCAAGATCATTTTGGTTTCGTTTGGCTTGGAACAAGTGATGGTTTAAATATGTACGATGGGTATGAATTTGTGATTTTTAAACACGATCCTTCAAATAAAAACAGCATTTCATCTAACTTTATTACTTGCTTGTTTGAAGATAAAGTTGGCAATATTTGGATTGGAACAAAAGATGGAGGCCTTAATTTATTTAATCGCCAAACACGCCAATTTACTAGATATTTGAAGGATAAGGATAATTTTAAAGGCCCTAATAGTGCATATATAACCTGTATTTTTGAGGCAAAAAATGGAAATATTTGGGTGGGTACAAAAGACGCAGGGATTAATGAATTCGACATAAATAAGAAAACGTTTAAATCATTTAAAAATAAATTTAAAGATGTAAATTCATTAGGCTCAAATAATATAAATTGTATTGTTCAAGACAACAAACAAAACCTATGGATTGCCACTGAAGGTGGAGGTTTGAACAAATTTGATATTAATTCTGAATCGTTTAAAAAGGCATTTAGCAACGAACAAGAGTCTAATTTTGGGACTGATTATATAAAAACCTTAATTCCTTTAAAGGACAACCAACAACATATATTAACCATTACTCGCAATGGTGAAATTTATCAACTTAACACCGAGAATTTTCAATCAGATATCATTTACAAAGAGGCTACCGATCGCATAAAACAGCTGGCAGCCGAAATTTCAACTGCCATTATTGATAACAACAATAATTTATGGTTGGCATCCATGAACCAAGGTGTTTTTATTATTGATTTAAAAACGGGACAAATGGGGCATCATGCTCATAGTCCAAAAATTAGCAATACATTAAGTACTAATTTTGTAAGAACAATTTACCCTGGAAATAACGGAATAATATACATTGGAACTGATGGAGGAGGCTTACAAATATTCAATGAACACTCTATAAAATTTAAAAATTACCAAAGCAATCCTTTTGAAACAACCTCATTAAATGATAATGATATTTGGGCAGTAAACGAGCACAATGGAAACATTTTACTTGGCACGTCCTCGGGAGGTTTAAATGTTTTAAATCCTTTTTCGGGGGTAGCATATGCTTACACCCATAATCAAAACTCAAGTAATGCCTTATCTAATAATTTTGTAAGCAGCATAATACCTGATAAAACAGGTAAATTTTGGTTGGCCACCAGAGGTGGTGGAATTAGTATTTTTAATCCTGAAACAAGAAGTTTTTCGACTATAAAGCATGATGCTGAAAATGCAAACTCTTTGAGTGGTGATGAAGTTTACACCATGTTTTTAGATAGCTACGGAGTGTTTTGGATTGGAACTATCAATAAAGGACTAAATACTTTTGATACAAAAACCCAACAATTCAAAAGATATAGACATCAACCAAACAATGATAAAAGTATAGGCAGTAACGGTGTTGTAAATATTTTTGAAGACCATAACAAAAATGTTTGGCTTGCACTTGAACAAAATGGAATTGATTACTACAACCGAAATAAGGATGAATTCATACATTTTACCCATGATAAAAACAATCCTAATTCACTAAGTAATAACGATGTAATTTGTGTTTTTGAAGATTCGTACAATACCATTTGGATAGGTACAAGTTCAGGATTATGTGCCTATATTCCTGCAACTAAAAAGTTTTTTTCTATTGATGAAGCGAAAGGGTTACCCAATGGGGTTATATATGGAATGCTTGAAGATAATAACAAAAACCTTTGGTTTAGCACCAACAAAGGAATTTGTAAATTTAAAATTCCATCGCCTAATGTGTTAAGCAATAACCAAGAAAACGCATTATTACAAATTCAAAATTCATTACGCAGTTATGATGAAAGTGAAGGGCTTTGCACCAATGAATTTAACAGCAATTCATATTTTAAAGACAGCAAAGGTTATTTTTATTTTGGCGGTATTGCAGGACTGGTGTCATTTCATCCCGACAGCGTTGATGATAATGTATTTAATCCCCCTCTATATCTTACGTCATTTAAAGTATTTGATAACGAATTTGATTTAGATACGGCAGTTGCATTTAAAAAAGTAATCACCCTGAATTACAATCAAAATTATTTCTCATTTGATTTCATTGCACTTAATTTCTTAAATCCTCAAAAAATAAGATATAGCTATAAATTAGAGGGTTTTGATAGGGATTGGATTTATTCTCCAAAAAGAAAATATGCAAGCTATACTAACCTTGAACCTGGCGAGTATAACTTTATGGTAAAAGTAAGCAATAATAATGGCGTTTGGACCGATGATTATGTTTCTATTAAAATTATTATTAAACCTCCAATTTGGAAACAAACATGGTTTTATATAGTAGCTGTTTTATTGATATTGTTTATTATAAGATTACTTATCTTTTTACGTGAACGTAAGCTTACACATGATAAAGAGTTGCTCGAAAAACAAGTGTTCCAAAGAACACATGAACTCATAGCAGCAAAAGAGCAAGCTGAAAAATCAGCTAAGGCAAAGGAGAATTTTTTAAGTACAATGAGTCATGAAATACGAACGCCAATGAACGCTATTATTGGGATGACACATTTACTGATAGATGAAAATGCCAATAAAGAACAAGAAGAAAATTTAAAAACCCTTAAGTTCAGTGCCGATAATTTATTAGTAATTATAAACGATATTCTGGACTTTAGTAAAATTGATGCTGGTAAAGTTGAATTTGAAGATGTTGATTTTAGTTTAAAAGAATTATTACATGGAATAGAGCATTCCTTGGCACTGCAAGCAGCCGAAAAAAACCTTTCATTTGAGTTTAAGTTAGATGATAAAATACCCGATATTGTAGTTGGCGATCCTGTTAGGATTAATCAAATTTTGACTAATTTAATTACTAATGCAATAAAGTTTACCAAGATAGGCGGCATTTATACATCAGTTACTTTTAAAGAGCAAAAAGATGAAAAAGTAATATTAAAGTTTTCCGTTAAAGATACCGGTATTGGTATTCGTAAAGAAAAACAAGGGGTTATATTTGAAAGTTTTGAGCAAGCGAGTAATGATACTACACGTAAGTACGGAGGCACAGGACTTGGTTTAACCATTACCAAGCGATTATTGGAACTCCGCAATAGTCAAATATTTTTAGAAAGTGAACCTGGGGTTGGTTCGCATTTTTACTTTGATTTTGAATTTGGGATTAGTAAATCTACCAAATCACGCAAGATAGCCGAAAGTGCGCAAAGCAAAGAAGAGAGCTTTAAAAGTTTAAAAATATTATTGGTAGAAGACAATGCCATTAATCAGTTAATTGCTTCAAAGTTTTTATACAAATGGGGCGCAGAAATTAATTTTGCTGAAAATGGTGTAATTGGTGTGGATAAAGTAAAAAATAAAAAGTTTGATATAGTTTTAATGGACTTGCAAATGCCTGAAATGGATGGTTTTGAAGCCACCCGTGCCATAAGAAGTTTACAAGGAGATTATTATAAAAATTTACCTATCTTAGCTTTAACAGCAGCGGCTATGCAAGAGGTAAGACAGCAAGTGGAAGCAGCTGGCATGAACGATTACATTGCCAAACCGTTTAACCCAAACGATTTGTATAACAAGATTGCTAAATATTGTAATATTACGAATTAGGGCGTGAGTTTAGCGTGACGTTTATTATTAATAAGGAGTATAGTTATTATTTCATTACCCGCTCCACCACTGCACCATTTTTATTAGCTAACTGACCACAGGCAGCATCAATATCTTTACCTCTGCTCCTTCTAATGTTTACAATTACTTTACGGCTCTGCAAATAGGCTGCAAAGGCTTCTAAACGCTCAGGTGTAGTTTGTTCAAATTCTCCTGCTTCAATGGGATTGTATTCTATTATATTTACCTTGCTTTTTACTTTATAGCAAAAATCAGCCAATTCTTGGGCATCTTTAATAGAATCATTAAAGTCTTTAAACACAATATATTCAAGGGTTACACGCTCGCCTGTTTTATCGTAAAAGTAGTTTAATGCTTCAATTAATGCTTGTAATGAATTTTGCTCATTAATAGGCATTATTTTGTTGCGTTTTTCATCATTAGCAGCGTGTAATGATAAAGCCAAATGAAATTTTACTTGGTCATCACCTAATTTTTTTATCATTTTAGCAATACCTGCTGTTGAAACAGTAATGCGTCTAGGAGCCAATCCAAGACCTTGATGAGAGGTGAGTAATTCAACTGATTTAATTACATTTTTATAATTCAGCAAAGGCTCGCCCATGCCCATATAAACTACATTGGAAATAGGCATGCCATAATGTTTCAGGCTTTGATCCCGAATTAACTTTACTTGGTCAAAAATTTCATCGGCATTAATATTGCGCATTAATTTTAAGCGGCCTGTACCACAAAATTTGCACGTTAGTGAACAGCCTACTTGTGATGAAATACAAGCGGTCATTCTACCACTTGAGGTCGGAATTAGAACTCCTTCAACTATACTACCATCATGTAGCCTAAATGCATTTTTTATGGTTTTATCACTGCTTATTTGATGGTCAGAAACTACAACTGCCCTAATCTCGAAATGTTTTTGCAACATTTCACGTAAGGGCATAGAAAGGTTTGTCATTTCTTCAAAAGAAACTGCTTGTTTTTTCCATAGCCATTCATAAACTTGCTTGGCGCGATAAGGCTTTTCACCTTCTTTTTCGAAAAAAGTAATGAGTTCATCAAGCACTAAGCTTCTTATATCAATAAGCTTTTGACTCATTTATGCTTTGCTTTTAAAAGAGTTGATAGCATTTATAGTAAAATCACTCAAAACTAATTTTCCACTCATGCCTGCTCTTTCGCTCAATAAACTATCCCAATGTTCGGTTCCTTCCCAAAATATTTTTTTTAACATCATCATTGCTTCAGGATTGCTTTTACTTAACCTATTTGCTAAATTTTCGATGCTTTTGTCCATTTCAACTTCATTGTCAAATATATCAACATAAAGTCCTTTTTCATACGCCCATTGTGCACTGCGCCATTCACTAGCATTAATAGATAATGCTGTAAATGCCGCGGTTCCTAATTTTCTTTCCACTGCTGGTCCCACTACAAAAGGTCCTATTCCAACAGCTAATTCACTTAGCTTAACCGAAGCGTCTTTTACAGCAAAAGTGTAATCGGCAGCTGCCGCTATTCCTACCCCACCGCCAACAGCCTTATTTTGAACTCTCGCAACTACAAATTTTGGTGCCTTACGCATGGCATTTATCACTTTCGCGAAACCTGAAAAAAACTGCTTTCCTGTTTCAAAATCTTTTATACTTATGAGCTCATCAAAACTTGCACCAGCACAAAAAGCTTTGCTTCCTGAACTTTTTAATACTATAACTTTTATCTCATCATTATTTCCTGCATCTGTAATGGTGTTGGCTAATTTATTGAGCAAAGCGCCAGGCAAACTATTACTTTGAGGGTGAAAAAACTCTATTGTTCCTATGCTGTTATTTATAGTTAAGCTTACAGTTCCGTTTTCCATGAATTAAATTTTTGGCAAAGGTACTTTTTTGAAATTGAATTTTTATCCAAATTCTGCATCAGAAATATATTGTAGTTAACTTTTCTTTCATATAAAGGCTTACTCTTGTTTTGAAGTTCAAAATTGTTCATAATTCCTTATTCACAAATTAATGAGAGAACATTTGGGATTAAGAAAAAAGATGTTGGTCACCAGCTATGATGAATAAATCGATAATAAGGGAGTTTTGCAATTAATAATGCATTATTCTTGATTAATGTATTGATTTTTTCAGGTATTTAACGTTTGCTATTTAGAATCTTTCATAATTAAAAAAAAATTTTAGCAAAATGAAACTTGTTTTTTAAAAAAATGTATAATTGTGGAATAAATTTTTTGTATCACCAAGTTTGTCATGAAAAAACCAAACAATTCAAAAAAATCAACTCCAGCAAAAAAAGGCCCAATTGGCGAAGCTGAAGGTAAAAAACCATTAAAACTTAAACCAATTAAATCAAAAGAGGTTAAAAGGTCAAAAAATCCTAGTGTATTTGAAGATGATGATGAAGAAATTTTTGATGATGATATTGCAGGATTAGATGATTTTGGCGGGATGGATATTGATGATGATGATGATTTTTAATCGGTATCAGTAGAGAAAATCGGATAGATTTTAATAGTGTTTTTTGAAAGCACCACACCTTTTTGTTTGGAATACAATCAAAAAGGTGTTTTTATTTACTAATTATCTTAAAGTTATTTATAATCATTTGAAAATTGTAATTTTATACCATGAAAAAATTTTTACTCTTTCTTTTTTCCATTCAATGTAATTTAATATTTGCTCAATTTGGACAGATTACAGCTGTGCAAATTATTCCTGCTAACCCTACTGATGCCGATAATGTGAAAGCAGTAGTTGAAGTTATGTTAGGAAGTTCTCCTTGTACACTTAATAATACAATGAGCAACCTTAATGGAAATACCATTGAATTAAGCAATTATTATTGCGAAGGAATGCTTTCTATGATTTGTAGCAGAACAGATACCATTAATTTAGGAACACTTGCAGCTGGTAATTATAACTTAGATGTAAACATATTTACAGGCTGTGGACCATACACCTTGGTTGATTCAGCATTAAATAATGCTTTTGTTGTAAGTGTGTTTTCAAGTGTTAACTTACAAAGTGATATTGCAAATATGTCAATTTTTCCTAATCCAACTTGTGATGGTGCCATTACGGTATTTTCATCAATTGCAACATCATATCAAATTATGTGTTATAATAGTTTAGGCGAAGAAGTTATTTCTTTATCAAATGTTACAGGTTCACAACGTGTTCAATTGCCTAATGTAAATGGATTTTATTTCATTGTAACGCTAGATTCAAATGGGAATGTAAATAGATTTAGAATAGTGAATTCATCAAGAATATAGGCAGCAGTAAGAAATAGTATTATGAAAAAAATTAAATTTATAAGTTTAAATATCCTATTATTTTGTAGCATAATTATTTCAAAGCTGCAAGCTCAAACCTCATTATTTGCCAACATTGATATTGATGGCGTATCTAGAGAATATAAAATTTATATACCAGCTATTTACGATGGAAGTGTTGCTGTGCCTTTGGTATTTAACTTCCATGGCTATGGTTCAAGCTTTACTGAGCAAGAGCAATATGGCGATTTCAGAGCAATAGCCGACACTGCAAATTTTATATTAATTCATCCGCAAGGCTTACCCGATAATTTTGGAACTTCTTCATGGAATACATTTGGTAATTCAACAGCCAATGATTTAGGTTTTATATCAACTTTAATTGATACATTATTGCAAAACTATAATATTGATTCTACAGCTATATACAGCACTGGCATGAGTAATGGAGGATTTATGAGTTATGAATTGGCTTGTCAATTAAGCCATCGAATTGCAGCTATTGCTTCTGTAACGGGTTCAATTACGAATACAAATATTACCTTATGCAATGCACAACACCCTATGCCAGTAATGCAAATACATGGCACCAACGATGGCACGGTGCCTTATGCTGGAAATGTGATTTTTCAACCAATAGAAAATGTAATTAATTATTGGATTCAATTTAATAATTGCGATACTGCTGCAAATTTTAACGCAATTCCCGATATTGTGAGTACTGATAATTGCACTGCCGAACATTATGTTTATTCCAATGGCAACAATGGTGTTGAAGTTGAATTTTACAAAATTATTAATGGCGGTCATTCATGGCCTGGTGCGCCCGTTAATATAAATACAACTAATATGGATTTTATGGCCAATCAAGAAATTTGGCGATTTTTTAGGAAGTATAAATTAGGCGGAAGTATTCTTACTTCTGATAATTATAAAATTGCTGCTCAACATGATTTTAATGTATTTCCAAATCCATCCAGTAGTGATTTTACAATTCAATTTCAAAATGAAAAGTACAGAAAAATTAAATTGTCAAACGCGCTTGGTCAATTAATAAGTGCATTTTATTGTAACACTAATAGAGTAGTATTAACACCTCCACACACAGGAATTTATTTCATTACCATTGAAGAAACCGATGGAAGCATTCAAAGCAAAAGGCTCATAAAACTATAATAGATTAAGCTTTAAAATCGTAGCTTCAAATTGAACGAAAGGTTTTTAGATTTTTTTACCAATTATTTTTGCTTTCAACCGTTATTGTGTAATGCCAATAAGTATAAAATTTATTGTAGTTATTTTTGTGTTAATTTCCTTTAATAGGGCGTTTGCACAAGATACTATATACACTTATCGTAAACAAAAATTGGCAGTCGATATTGTTGAAATTACAAATGATAAAGTGGCTTTTAAGCTATACAGCAATGATGATAAAGATGAGTATTACTTAAGTAAAGATGAAATAGCTGTAATAGTTTATCGTGATGGTAGACTAGAGAGTTTCGCTACAAAAAAAATTCGTAACAGATCAATAAGTATAACTAAAAGTGATACTTTAAAATTAGGTAATAATCTAATTTCAATGAATGTGGCAGATGTTATTTTTGGGCAGTTCACTATGAATTATGAACGCTTTTTAAAATCAGGGTATTTTAGTTTTAAAGTGCCATTTTCATTGGGTTTATATCAAATTGGTGGTGGAAAAAGAATATACAGTGATGACTTAATTTATTATAGTTTAAATAAACTTTTCAGTACTGGAATTGACTACTATTATTATCCTTATAAACAAGGCAATTCAAAATTGTTTTTGGGACCATCTTTAGAGTTTGGTTTATACAAGGATATTAAATACTACAGCGAGGCTTACACTGTGGATGAAGTTAGGTTTAATGTTACTTATCGTAAATATGCTTCATTACTTTTTCAAACAGGTGTTATGTTTGCATTCACTAATCATTTTCAAATGACTACTTCTTTGGGGTTTGGTAGAAATTTTGACTATAATGAAAGAAGAATAGCACTTCGACTTGGATTAAATGTTGGCTATCGTTTTTAATTGAAAAAATTCAACAACTACTGAATTTCCCAAACACTCCCGCGAGTGAGCCTACCATTCGGGCTCCGACCGCTATAATAAAATATTCATAGTTCACACATCTTTAAAGGACTGTCTGTACAAGCACTACTATAAATATACGATGAAGCATCATTTACAATTCCTGCCCTTACGGGATTTTCATGGATGTAATCTACTTTTTGTTGGATAACATTATTGCTAAAAAGCTCCGTTGGATGAGTGGTGTATTGCCATAGATGGTATTCGTCATATTGGCTATTTTTATTTGCAAAATAATTGAACTGATATAACAACCAATCTCTTCTACTTTCTTGAGGATTATTGTTTATTTCTTTGATGAATTTTTTAGATGTTACACTTTTAAATCTTCCTAAAAGTTCAGTTAAATTGTGTTCATTACCCCTTCTTGCAATCATGTGTAAATGATTTGACATCACAACATAAGCAAAAATTTCTAATCCTTCTTTTTCCTGGCAATGTTTTAGATTTTCAACTATAATTTGTTTGTAGCAATCGCGATCAAATAAATTTATCCAACC
>DAORKI010000009.1:0-31095 GCA_035439485.1 Bacteroidia bacterium | reverse complement strand
ATTCAGGCCAGAGGCCTAAAGGTAAGATCACTCGCAGGATGCGAGCGATGGCGGGCTAATCATTTTCAAATGACTACTTCTTTGGGGTTTGGTAGAAATTTTGACTATAATGAAAGAAGAATAGCACTTCGACTTGGATTAAATGTTGGCTATCGTTTTTAATTGAAAAAATTCAACAACTACTGAATTTCCCAAACACTATTGCCTTTTAAAATATCATCTAAATTGCCTTTGCCGCGCTTAGTTGTAATTTCTTCAATTTGATGGTTCAACAAATCTTCATAGCAAGGTCTGTTTTCGACATAAAAAACACCAAAGGGACGAGGCATAGCGCCTTCAGTAGAAGGATGATCAAACATACGTGCTAAAATGCCTGCTTTTACACGGTCGTTTTCATCATGTATCCACAAATCATTGCTTGAGATTGTTGCCATATCAACTATTTTTGGACTAATGCCATCTAAAATTATTCCCTTACTGTTGTTTTCACCAAACAACAATGGTTGGCCATGATTAACAAAAAGGGTTGTTAGTTTTTTAGATGCTTTTTCAGTAAAAATTTCAAATGCACCATCGTTAAATACATTGCAATTTTGATAGATTTCTAAAACCGATGAGCCTTTATGTAAATGTGCTCTTTTTAAAACGTCTCGCAATTGAATTGGGTCTCGATCCATAGCACGTGCTACAAAAGTAGCATCAGCCCCTAAACAAAGCGCAGCAGGATTGAACGCATGATCAATAACTCCATATGGACTTGATTTAGTTATTTGACCTTCGTGGGAAGTAGGAGAATATTGTCCTTTTGTTAATCCATAAATTTCGTTGTTGAACAACAATATATTTACATCAAAATTCCTGCGCATTAAGTGTATAAAATGATTGCCACCAATTGACATTGAATCTCCATCTCCAGTTACAATCCAAACACTTAAATCGTTACGCACCGATTTTAAACCACTAGCTATTGCAGTTGCTCTGCCATGAATGCTATGCATACCGTAAGTTTCCATATAGTAGGGAAATCGTGATGAACATCCAATACCAGAAATAAACACAATATTTTCGCGTTTTAATCCTAACTCAGGAATTACGGTTTGTACTTGTTTTAATATGGAATAATCGCCACAACCTGGACACCAGCGTACTTCTTGGTCTGTAATGAGGTCTTTGGCAGTCATTGATTTTAGTTCTATACTCATGAGGATATTTTGGTGCTTAGCAAGTTAACTGCTTAGCTAAATAATCTAATTTAATAATTTGTAAACCGCATTTTTAATATCAGCACTGTAAAAAGGCAAGCCTTGAATTTTATTCAAACCTTTGGCATCAATTAAAAATTTATCTCGAATAATTTTTATCATTTGTCCATTGTTTAACTCTGGAATTAATACTTGTTTATGCTTACGTAACAAGGATTCTAAATTTTTAGGTAGTGGATGCATGTATTTTACATGTGCGTGCGCCACACTTTTGCCTTCGGCTAATAATTCGGCTGTAGCATTTTTAAGTGCGCCATATGTGCCACCCCAACCCAATATTAAGACATCAGCATTTTCTGCACCGCTATCTAAGGTTTGCAGAGGAATATAATCAGCAATCATATCTATTTTGGCTGCTCTAGTTTTAACCATGTGTTCATGATTATCTGGATCATAAGAAATATTTCCTGTAATATCTTCCTTTTCAATTCCACCTATTCTATGTTCTAATCCTTCAACACCAGGAATAGCCCATGGTCTAACCAGTTTTTCATTGCGTAAGTAAGGCATAAACTTATCACCTTTGTTTTTTTCTTTCGCAAATCTTCTTTCAATTTCTTTTATTTCATCAGCTTTTGGAAAGCGCCAAGGTTCGGCACCGTTAGCAATATAACCATCACTTAAAAACATCACAGGAGTCATGTGTTCAATAGCAATTCTGCATGCTTCAAATACCATTTCAAAACAATCGCTAGGGGTGCTAGCAGCCACAACGGCTACAGGGGCCTCTCCATTTCTGCCGTAAATGGCTTGTAATAAATCGGCTTGTTCAGTTTTAGTTGGCATACCAGTTGAGGGTCCTCCTCGTTGCACATTCACAATTACCAAAGGCAATTCCAACATAAGTGCTAAACCAATGGCTTCTGTTTTTAAGGCTATACCTGGTCCTGAAGAGGCTGTTACACCCAAAGAACCACCAAAGGAAGCACCAATAGCAGCACATATAGCAGCAATTTCATCTTCAGCTTGAAAAGTTTTTACACCAAAATTTTTATGTTTGCTCAATTCATGTAAAATGTCAGAAGCAGGAGTAATGGGATATGTGCCATAAAATAAATCTAAACCAGATTTTTGAGCTGCTGCAATTAAACCTAGGGCAGTAGCCTGATTACCCATAATACCACGATATACACCTTTAGGCATAGGTGCTGCTTTAACTTCATACCTGCTGTTAAAAATTTCGCTTGTTTCGCCAAAGTTATATCCAGCTTTTAATACTTTGATATTAGCTTCAATTAAATCGGGACGCTTCTTAAATTTTTCTTCAATAAATTTAATGCTGTGCTCCATATTGCGATTATACATCCAGTAAATGAATCCCAATACAAACATATTTTTAGATCGTTCGGCTTCTTTGGTACCTAAGCCACTCTCAGAAAGTGCACTTTTAGTATGTTTGGTAACATCAATTTCGTATACTTTATAATTTCCTAAGGAGCCATCTTTAAGTGGATGAACGCCATCAGGATATTTAGCAAGTTTTAAATTTTTAAGGTCAAAGCCGTCACTGTTAGCTAAAATGATTCCACCATTTTTTAAACTTTTTAAATTGGCCTTTAGTGCTGCAGCATTCATTACAACGAGCACATCCAGAGCATCTCCTGGGGTATTCATTTCAATACTCCCAAAATGCAGTTGAAAGCCCGAAACACCAGCTAAGGTTCCTTGTGGTGCACGAATTTCGGCTGGAAAATTTGGGAAAGTGCTAATATCATTGCCAAATAAGGCAGCTGTATCGGTAAATTGAGTTCCAGTAAGCTGAATACCATCACCAGAATCGCCAGCAAACATAATGGTTACATCTTCTTTTACTTCTATGGAAACACTCATTAATGGAATTTTAAATTTGGTGCAAAATTATGAAAAATATGGGGTTTAAGAATTTTACAGTAACAATAAATGTAAAATAAAGTTTATATTATTTTGTAAAAAAACATCATTAGAATTAAAGATTAGGCCACTTTGAGAAAGGCCATCAGTTTATTAGACTTCTTTATTTTCTTAACCAATATTTTGAATCTTCATTTGTAAATAGCTATATATTTGCCATTTCAATAATTAAAAACAACCATGCGTCAATTTTTTAAATTTTTGTTAGCCTCCATGCTTGGCTTTGTGTTAGGTTCTATTCTGCTTATATTTATTGTAATAGGGATGATTTCTGCTGCTGTTAATTCTTTAGATGATGAAAAAGTGAGTGAAGTAAAAAGTAGCAGCATGTTGTTTTTAGATTTTGAAAAACCTATTGTGGACAGAGCTTCAAAAAATCCACTCGAGAATGTCACTTTTACTTCATTCGATACCGAAGGCAGTATAGGTTTGAATACCATTTTAGAGAATTTACGTAAAGCAAAAATGGATAAAAACATTAAAGGTATTTACATGGAGTTAAGCACCATAAATACTGGTATTGCTACAGTTGAAGAAATTAGAAATGCTTTACTTGATTTTAAAAAATCAGGCAAACCAATAATCAGTTATTGCGAAATTTACACGCAAAAATCCTATTATTTGGCGAGTGTTGCCGATAAAATTTATATGAATCCTCAAGGTGCTATGGAATTGAAAGGCCTTGGTGCAGAAATTATGTTTTATAAAGGGTTGCTAGATAAAATAGAAGTTGAAACTCAGGTTATTCGTCATGGCAAATATAAAAGTGCAGTTGAGCCGTTTATTTTGGATAAAATGAGCAATGATAATCGTATACAAACAAGAGGTTTTATACAAAGCATTTGGAATTATATGCTTGAAAATATTGCTATTTCAAGAAAATTAAGTGTAGAAGAATTGAATTCCATTACTAACAATTTTAGTGTGAGAGAGCCTGAAGATGCCATTAAGTATAAACTGGTTGACAAATTAGTGTACAAGGATGAAGTTATTGAAGAGTTAAAAAAGCTTACTGAAAAAACAAAAAAGGAGGATGCCCCTCAACTGATTACATTGAAAAAATATAGCAAGTCACCAGACCTTGAAAAGAAAAGTTTAAAAGATGATCAAATAGCTGTTATTTACGCATCAGGGGAGATTGAAAGTGGAGAAGGAGCAAGTGATAAAATTGGTTCCGAAACAGTTTCCAAAGCAATAAGAGAAGCGCGCTTAAATGATAAAATAAAAGCAATTGTTTTACGTGTAAATTCACCTGGAGGCAGTGCTTTAGCAAGTGAAGTAATCTGGCGTGAAGCTGAATTAGCTAACAAAGTTAAGCCTGTCGTAGTATCTATGGGCGATGTAGCTGCATCTGGAGGATATTACATTAGTGCGTCATCACGAAAAATATATGCAAGTCCTAATACCATTACTGGTTCAATTGGTGTGTTTGGATTGATATTTAATGCACAAAAAATGTTCAATAATAAATTAGGAATAACAATAGATACAGTTAAAACGAATCGTTTATCGGATTTTGGTTCTATGACAAGACCTTTAACTGCTGAAGAAAAGCAAATTTTTCAGCAAAGCGTTGAAAAGGTTTATGATACTTTTACAAAACGAGTTGCTGCTGGTAGAAAAATGCCACAAGCCAATGTTGATAGTATAGGGCAAGGTCGTGTTTGGAGTGGAGTTGAGGCAAAAAAAATTGGTTTAATTGATGAATTTGGTGGTTTACATGATGCCATTGAAGCAGCAGCAAAAATGGCTCAAGTTGCAAAATATCGTTTAGTTGAATTACCAAAACAAAAGGATCCATTTAAGGAATTACTATCAGAATTTGGTAATGAAGCCGAAACAAAGTATTTGAATTACAAATTGGGTGATGAAGCAAAATATTTTAACAAAGCCCAAAAGTTACTTAAAATGCAAGGAATTCAAGCAAGATTGCCTTATAGCATTGATTTTTATTAGGAACAAAACATCATTGTCAAACATTTGTTCATACTAATAAAACAATTCACTCATGCCCTTAATTTTTAGATTTGTTATTGGAATAGTATTGGTGTTGCTGATAGACATTTATTTTTATCAAGCAGTGGCATTATTAATTGCCAAATTGAGCCCATTTAAAAAAATAGTAATTCGCAATATTTACTGGGCATTTACTGCTTATACTGTGGGTTTATTTATTGTGGCTATGATAATTCCATTTCAGGAATGGTGGGCATTTGCACGCATATATTTATTCGCATTTGCAATTGTGTTACTTATTTGTAAAATAATTGGGTCAACTTTTATTTTAATTGATGATATAACAAGGTTATTTAGGTGGTTATTTAATTTAGTTTTTACACCTTCATCAAGCAGTGTTGATAAAGTTGGTAATCTTTCGAGACTGAGGTTTTTAAATCAAGCAGCAGTGTTGTTAGCAGCCATTCCTTTTGGTGCCTTTATATATGGCATGGTAAAGTCGGGATTTGATTACAAAGTGAGAAAAGTAAAATTGGTATTACCTAAGTTACCAGCCGCTTTTAATGGATTAAAAATTCTACAGTTAAGCGATATTCACTCAGGAAGTTTTGTTTCGCCAGCACCACTTGAAAAGGCATTAAGAATGATTAAAGAACAACAAGCCGATGTGATATTTTTTACAGGTGATTTAGTGAATAATATTACTGATGAAGCAATTCCTTACAAGGAAATTTTCAAACAAATTAAAGCTCCAATGGGTGTATATTCCACCTTAGGTAACCATGATTATGGTGATTATGTAGAATGGCCGAGCGCAGAAGCGAAGCAGAAGAACTTACAAGATTTAAAAAACTTACATGCCGAATTTGGATGGAAGCTTTTAATGAACGAGCATGTTTCAATAAAAAAAGGCGAATCCGAAATTGCTGTGTTGGGTGTAGAAAATTGGGGGGCTGCCATGCGATTTCCTAAGTATGGTAAGATAGAAAAGGCGGTTGAAGGAACAGAAAAATATCCAGTAAAATTGCTTTTATCCCACGATCCTTCGCATTGGGATGCACAAATTAGAAAGGAGTATCCTGATATTGATGTAACCTTTAGTGGCCATACGCACGGAATGCAGTTTGGTATTGAAATACCGGGTTTTCGCTGGAGTCCATCTAAATATATTTATAAGCAATGGGCCGATTTATATCAGGAAGGAAAACAGTTTTTATATGTAAACAGAGGTTTAGGATTTTTAGGTTATCCAGGTAGAGTTGGTATTTTACCTGAGATAACAATTGTGGAACTATGTAATGCTTGATAGGTATTAACTTGTTTTTTGATCTCCTTCTAATAAAAACAAGCAACTAAAAAACACAACAAAGCTCAAACCAGCTTGAGTTTCCAGCGTGTCTTCAAAAAGCATGGAAATGAGGAATATAAACAAGAAGGCAAAATAAACAGGGTGTATCTGATCTTTTTTGATAACTATAGGTGCAAAAATCCAAAAAATAAAAAACAAAAAACCAAATATGCCAAAGGCAATCATCATGGTTAAAAATTGATTGTGCGCACGATGTCTCCATGGCAAATCAAGTGGTGAATTAATTTCTTTATATTTTGATTGAAAAACATCTTCTAAATCACCTGTTCCAACCCCAGTAAAAAAATTATCCTTTATAATTAAAACTGCAGCATGCCAATAATGCAATCGCATGGCTAAACTATGCCCACTTGAATTGTAGCCTGCTTTAAAACTTTGATATTCGCAATACACCTGATAAGCGCGACTTTCAAGGGAATTCATGTTAGGTACTTTATAATTAGGAATTCCTTGTTCAATTTCATGAATATCTTTTTTTGATAGTTGCCAAATTCCAAACGAATCTTTCGGCAAGCCAAGTGAGGTTAAGTAACGCTTTATTGTTAAATGAATTGCCTGCTCTTTTTCATCAAGCGAATCATAATTTATAACACTTCTTAGGTTCCATTCTTTTCGTAATTCTGGTTCACAATGATATAACCCATAAAGATGCCCATTTTCTGTGAATTTTTCCTGTTTGAAGTGATAATAAGGTCGACCATTTTTGGTGTTTAATATCAAACTATTTAAATTCACATTTTCATTCTTTGTAAAGGGTTTAACTAGGTTTTTTGCTATAAACATCAATGAAATAATAAACGCCAATAAGCAAAATAGGTATATTATTTTGGAGTTTATTGTTGATTTTGGAGAAAGTAATTTTAGCAAACAAACAAACACTAAACCAATTGTTAGTATAAAAAGTCCTGTTAAAGATTCGAGTATCACTAGAAAAAAGATCATCCAAAAAATACTAAATATGAGCTTTATTCTCAAAATTTTAAGATGATTATTGAACCAAGGGATGGCTTCTTCATTCATTAAAAAATAAAAGGCTATTACTATAGAAATGCATACTAACAATGCCAATCGAATATGTGAAATTAAGGGAGATATTTGACGGATATCTATTATTTCTTTACCTGTTAAGCCCAAGTATATGGCTATCGAAATTAGAGTGGAAACTAGAGTGGCAGACCAAAGTATAAATAATATTTTATTTACTTGTGTTCGGTCAAGCAACTTAGAAGTAGCTATTAAAAATGGGAAAACTAAAATAGGGACTTTAGTACGTAGGTCATTTAGCGCATATTCCAAGTTTGAGGTATTCCATAAACCAATAATATGTATAGCATAAAGCGACATCAAAAGAAGCGCAACTTTATTTTGTTTAAGTAAAAATATTTTTTGCTTGTAATTACCTTCAAGCAACCAATTTCCGGCAATTATAAATTGAGAAAGACTAATTGTGAACTTCGACAATGGTAACGAAGCGGCAAATAGCATTAACCCAAGAAAATATAAATGAAAAGAAGGAATATTTAGTAAGAGTTTTTTCAAATGTTGATGTTGTTTTGCAGTAACGTAAAATTTTGGTGTTTATTTATCATAATGCTATGTTTTTTATGTTCAACACAAATAATTTGCGGAATTAAAAAACAATGCTAAATATAATGATTACTGTTTTTAAATTTATTCATTAACATATAACTAATTGCTATAACTTTGTGATTTAAATTTTAAATATGTACGATATTATAGTTATTGGTGGCGGTTGTGTTGGGCTTTCTACCGCATACAAATTAAATATGCGTTATCCTAATAAAAAAATTTTGGTACTCGAAAAAGAAGAGCGATTGTCAGCCCACCAAACGGGAAGAAACTCAGGGGTTATACACTCTGGGATTTATTATAAACCTGGCTCGTTTAAAGCTAAAAACTGTGTTGAAGGTAGAAGAGAATTGGTTGCTTTTGCTAAAGAACACAAGGTAGCTCACGATATTTGTGGAAAAATTATTGTCGCTACTCATGAGTCTGAATTGGCACATATGAGCAAAGTTTTTAATAATGGATTAGCTAATGGCGTTGAAGGTATAGAAATGATAAATGCCGATAAAGTGAAAGAGATTGAGCCTTTTGCTGTTGGCATTGGGGGTATTTATGTACCATGTACAGGAATTATTGATTATGTAGGTCTTACGGTGAAACTAGGAGAAATAATTACTTCTCGCTTTCCTCAAAGTAAAATATTAACAGGCACTGAGGCTACTTCCTTTCAGAAAGGTGCATCATTTACAACAGTAATTACAAACAAGGGTAATTTTGAAGGTAAATATATCATTACTTGTGCAGGTTTGCAAAGTGATAGAATGGCTAAAAAGGAAGGGGCCAAATCAGATGCAGCTATTGTTGGATTCAGAGGCGATTACTACGATTTATCGGATAAAGGAATGAGTAAAGTAAAAAACTTAATATACCCTGTTCCTAATCCTCAATTTCCATTTTTAGGGGTTCATTTTACAAGAATGATACATGGAGGGGTAGAATGTGGACCTAATGCTGTATTTGTATTTAAAAGAGAAGGCTATAACAAAACCGATTTTAATTTGAAAGACACAGCTGAAGCCTTTGGTTTTGGTGGTACTTGGAAGTTTTTTGCTAAGCATTGGCGCTTTGGTTTAGATGAATATCGCGGAGCATTTTCAAAGTCTTATTTTTTAAAGCGTTTACAAAAACTAATTCCAAGTTTAGAAATGGATGATATTGTTCCAGGTAGGGCAGGAGTGCGTGCTATGGCACTTTCACCCCAAGGAGAGATGATTGATGATTTTAAAATAGAAGGAAACGGAAATGCTATTCATATTTTAAATGCACCATCGCCAGCTGCCACAGCTTGTTTAGCAATAGGAAATACAGTAGCCGACATGGCTGTTGAAAGATTTAATTTGAACTAAGTATAGTTTTAACTTATTGTTTTAAAATTTTTAAATAACTGTGCTTAAAGCCTTGCTTTATGTGCAGTGTATAGATACCTGAGGCTAAAGATTCGGTATTAACAACAAAATGATTTTGATAATTACTAGCCCATTTAATCATAACTAGTTGACCCAGCATATCCATTAATTCAATTATTTCAATTGGGTTATCAGTGCTAATCTCAATGAAATCATTAACTGGATTTGGGTATATATTAATATTTCCTTCATTAAGGCTTGCATTTGTGTTTGTAATCATATCAATTAAGATAGTATCAGAAGCCAAACATCCCGAGGAACTTGTTACAACTACCCAAATCATATTGGTTCCTTGATTTCCATTTATAGTAATCGTTTGCGTTGTATCGCCAGTACTCCATAAGTAGCTATTTCCAACATTTCCTGCATCGAGTGTAATACTTTGTCCCATGGCAATTATAGTGTCCTGTCCTAAATTAACAGATATTGAAGGTGTTATTTCAAAAATAGTTGAAGTACTATCAGCGCTGCAGTTCCAGCTATTTGGCTTAACATAGGTTTTAAACCAATAATCAGATTGTGAACTTTGAGTACTATAATTGTTCTTACCTCTTATATAATTGTTAGTATAGTCACCTAATACTTCTGTAAAATAGTTTCCTTGATAACTTATTTGAAAGGTATAAATCGAATCTTGTATCATTTCAATAGTTGAATCAGGGAAGTTGAACGAATGATAGAAAAAGCCCTGTCCGCCAATGTTACTAATACCGCTATAAATTGGGAATGAAAAAATACCTTCACCTAAGTATATTTTATAATTTACATTCATACTCAAAGGTGAGCTAATTGCCAATTTTATGGATGATAAGTATCCATTTTTGTCGGCAGTAAATGATTGCCAATATTGCCCTGTGCCATTTATACTAAATCCACCAGGACTTTGATTTACATAATTTTGTTGATCTATTTCGATCCATTCATAATTACTTGAATTTTTTGAGAAACTAATTACATGATTTCCTATATTTAAATTGGGGATATCAATGAAATTATTTGAAATTAAATTTCCATCGATATATAAATTTCCATTATCTAAACCTGTTGTAACATAAACACCTGGGTCGCTTGAACAAAAAACGCTGTTGTTTGCCAGATCAATAGTAGCAGTGCTTGCTACTTCAAAAGTATCTACTTTTACACTTATACATCCAATATTGTTATTGTAGGTGTAACTCACAAAATGTTGTCCACTTCCCAAAAGTGAGGCATTAATAGTGGTGTCCGTAGTATTATTAATTGATATTATACCACCAACTGGTTCGAATTCTGGAAAAGAGATAGGTGAAGAAGCACAATAGCTATCAAAAATTTGATCAGAAAAAATTTCAGTTGGCGATGACACAAAAATATTTACACTATAAGTGTTGCTACAGTTACCATTAGTTGGAATTATATATGAAATGAAATCGATATCATTAATATAATTACTTTCCCCAGATAAGTAATAATTTCCTTTACTGCCAACTATTTGAACACTGTCTGAAAAGCTATATTTCATAGTATAAAACTCACCTGCAATAACCGGTATATTATTCAGAGAGGATTTTATCCAATCCCAAGAAGCGTTTGTATTTATAGAAATACTGCCTTGTTGAACAATGCTTCCATTTATATTATTTCCATTATAAAGAGTGAAATTAATGTTTTGATTTGTATTACTTTGTACACCAAAAGCAAAGCCAGTTAAAACTCCATCATTTTCAACTTGAAATGATTGAGTAAGGTTATTGGTATGATAAAGAGTATCTGTATAAAAAAAGAAAGCATCAGTAGTTTCAATTGTATTTATATTTATTGGCATTGTGTAATTGATTATATGATTGCCTGGACCTGCAACTGCTGGATAAAATTGATTACCTGAAACACCATTTCCAGAGAAAATTCCTCCTGGATAGGAAGAACTTAAAGCAATTGATGAATCGGTAACACATACTTGGGCGGGAAGACTATCAATACTAAAATTCATAGCTCCTGTTTTTAAATAGGCCCGGTGATGCTCGGCAATGTAAGCCATCCTGCTGTACTGCTCAGGTGTAAAACTATTTGTACAATGAGATAAAGCACTCATATAATTGTTTACAATTGGGTTATATAAATCACCATTAATATCTGTGGTAACAGTATCAATATATTGGCAAGCTGGTGCTGGTGCCATTCTAAAAGCAAATAAGCCTGGGTCAGCTGGAGTATCGCAAATAAAATCGCCTGCTGTGCTACAGTTACTGCCATTCACCAACTCATCAGTAATAAATAATGGGTCGTATTGATTGTTAACATGGGTATGAATAAGGGAGAAAAAGTGCCCTAATTCATGTGCTAGAATAATTACACCAGCTTGACTAGTCACAATTCTTGGAGCATTATATAAAGGATTTGAGTTTGGTAAAGTTGCGTTTTGAGGCGTGTTTTTAGCGTAATAAATATTTAAATACCCAGGTTTGTAATACGTTGCAGCAATAAAATTTTCAACCTGATAATCAAACATTTCATTAAAATTAGGATATTGCGCATAAGGATATGGTGCCATTGAAATATTACATAAGTTAAAATGCATGTTGGCATTGGCAAACAAAACGTTAGCATCTTCTACTACCTGCATTGCATCTTGAGGCGAAATAATTGTCCCATTGTTGTACTGAATTAAAATCATGTTAATAGCAATTTCTCTTATTGCCCTATTAGATGTTTGGTAGTTATTGCTAATAGAGCTTATTTCTTTAAGAAAATTGTTATATTTTACATCATGAGTACTTGTGCTGCAATTGTATTCTTGAGCATTAATTAGCTTCAAGAAGTGAAGCATTAGGAATGTTATGAGGAATCTTTTCATATCGACATTACGATATTAGATTCGAAAGTGTTAGGGTATTTTGCTTTTATTGCAAATTTTAAAAATGCTTTAATTTTGCAATAGCTTCTGCTGGAGTGGGGTGTGAAAATACTGTATTTCCTGCAACCAATACATCAGCACCTGATTCTTTAAGCATGGTAGCATTGTCAAAATCAACTCCACCATCAATTTCAATTAGTGCATGAGAGCCGCTTTGTTTGATTAATTGTTTTAACTCTTTTACCTTTTTATACGTATTTTGAATAAATTTTTGACCACCAAAACCAGGATTAACCGACATCATACACACTAAGTCAATATCTAAAATAATATCTTCAAGAGAACTAACAGGTGTATGTGGGTTAATAGCAATGCCCGCTTTAATATTCAAGGATTTTATTTGTTGGACAGCCCTATGCAAATGAGTACATGCTTCAATATGTATGGATATGATATCAGCACCTTGTATGCAAAACTCATCAATGTATCGTTGAGGTTCAACTATCATTAGATGCACATCAATAATTTTCTTTGCGTGCTTTTTTATTTGTTTTAGTACAGGAAATCCAAAAGAAATATTTGGCACAAAAACGCCATCCATTACATCCACATGAAACCAATCGGCCTCGGATTTATTAATCATTTCAATATCGCGTTGTAAATTGCCAAAATCGGCCGATAAAATAGATGGTGCAATTATCATAGTTCTTTTTTTGTTGCACAAAAGTAGTTAAATCTTGAACTCATTTTTCACAAAAGTTATTTTGATGAAAATTTAATACCTAACAATTAAATACCTTTTGAAGTTATTATTTTCAATTATTAATTTATCTTTGTTACCTACACTTAAACATATGGCTAAACCATTTTTATCATTATTATTATTTGTATTTTCTATAAATATATTAGTTTTTTCTCAAACAAATCATGAATGTGGTACCAACCCAAAATCTTCCTGGAATGAAATATTAAAGAAAAAAAACATATTCCAAACATCACCCAATCGAGGAGGTCAATTAGTAATAATACCTTATCAAATACATTTATTTAAAACGAGTAGTGGAAACTCAAATTTGAGCCTAACAGAAATTTATGCTGAGATAGACTCTTTGAATTATTTTTACGCTAATGCAGGGTTAATTTTTATTGAATGTATTGCTCCCGAAATTATTAACGATGACTACTATTATGATTTTGATTACACCTTGCATGATGCAGATGTGGTAAGCTTGTTTTACACACAAAATGTGGTAAACATGTACTTTGCGAATACAGTTACATCATGGGATGGTAGTGCCTTATGTGGATATTCACAATTTCCTCCAAGTGACGATTATGTAGTAATGGCTGCCAATTGCTCTACAAACGGGAGTACTTTGGCGCATGAATTAGGTCATTTATTTGGCTTGCCACATACACATGGAGGTTCACCAGATGAACTAGTGGATGGCAGTAACTGTGCTACCGAAGGTGATTATATTTGTGACACACCTGCTGATCCAACACTCAGCAATTCACTTGTGAATACAAGTTGCATATACACCGGTACTGCTACTGATGCCAATGGCATGCCCTATGTTCCTGACCCAAATAACATCATGAGTTATTCAAGAAAAAGTTGTAGAAATTATTTTTCGCTAATGCAATATGATGTAATTAATTACACGTATTTGAACTACAGAAATTATTTAATATGTAATTTACCTACCACCAAAAATGAAATTGAAATAAAGGCCGATATATTAATTTTTCCAAACCCTGGACAAGAAGTAATTCATTTCACGCAAAATGAAAAAAGAATGGAAACGTATGTTAAATTTTATGATGTTAATGGAAATTTGGTATATGATGAAGTTTACAATTCAAAATTGTTTTCAGTTAATACGCAATCATGGGTTAAAGGGATTTACTTTTATCAACTTATTTCACAAAATGAGGTCATAAATTCTGGGAAATGGATAAAAAATTAAAGCCAGTTATTGACTAATTTTCGGATGATCTAGATTATAATGCAAACCTCTGCTTTCCTTTCTTTGTGAGGCTTGTTTAATAATTACATAGCCAACTTTTATCATATTTCTTAACTCGCAAAGTTGTTTACTTATGGTAGTTCTTTCGTATAAATTTTCGGTTTCTTTATGAAGTATAAGTAGTCGGTCAAATGCACGTTTTAAACGCAAGTTAGAACGTACAATACCAACGTAATTGCTCATTATTGCTTGTAATTCTTTTAAACTTTGGGTTATTAAAACCATCTCTTCGGGATTCGCAGTGCCCTCGGCATTCCAATCGGGAACACCTTTCATAAATTCTATTTGATGTATAATGGAGCTAGCATGCATTGCCGCACGGTGCGAAAAAACCAAAGCTTCAAGCAATGAGTTTGATGCTAACCTATTTGCACCATGTAGGCCTGTCCTAGCGCATTCTCCTACGGCATATAAATTTCGAATGCTACTTCTTCCAAATTTGTCAACCTCAATTCCCCCACACATATAGTGTGCTGCAGGAACAACAGGAATTAATGTTTGAAAAACATCAATATTTATCGATAAACATTTATTATAAATGTTTGGAAAATGTTTAATAAATTCTTCTTTATCAAGCGTTCTACAATCTAAAAAAACGAAATCATCACCTCTTATTTTCATTTCATTATCAATAGCACGAGCAACAATATCGCGGGGAGCAAGGTCTTTTCGTATATCATACTTTGACATAAATGCTTCGCCATCTTTATTTCTTAAAATGGCGCCAAATCCTCTTACCGCCTCTGAAATTAAGAAAGATGGATGTTGCCCTGGCTGATATAAAGAGGTAGGATGAAATTGAATAAACTCCATGTCTTTGATTTTGCCTTTTGCTCTATATACCATAGCCACACCATCACCAGTAGCAATAGTTGGATTAGTAGTACTTTCGTAGATATGTCCGCAACCACCAGAAGCCATTAAAATAACTTTTGCTGCAATTATCTCTATTTTTTCAGTTTTTAAATTCAATGCATAAACTCCATAACATTCAATGCCTGGTGTATGGCTATTTACCCAAATCCCAAGATGATGTTGGGTAATTACCTCCATTGCATAATAATGAGAAAGAATTTCAATATTGGGGTGTTGATGTGCTTGTTCTAATAGGGCTCTTTCGATTTCAAAACCTGTATTGTCTTTATGATGTAGAATTCTTTTTTCAGAATGTCCGCCTTCTTTAGCTAAATCATAGTTCCCACTTTCAGTTTTATCGAATTGTGTTCCCCAGTTAATCAACTCATTAATTCTTTGAGTAGATTCTTCTATTACTAATTGAACCACATTTTCATCACAAATGCCATCCCCACAAATTAAGGTATCTTCTATATGTTTTCGATATGAGTCGGGCTCGTACATTACAGCGGCTATACCACCTTGTGCGTATTTTGTATTGCTTTCATCTTCATCAGACTTAGTAAGCATGAGTACCTTACCATGTTCGGCAACTTTCAATGCATAGCTTATACCAGCTATTCCAGAACCTATTACTAAAAAATCTACCTCCTTTTTACTCATAAAAAAAATTCAAAGCAATGTTTTAATATGTTAATGAATACTTCATGATTAGCTATCATGGCCTGTAAACTCATTGCGTTCAATGTACTCAATAATTTTGCCAGCAATATCCACCTTTGTGGCGCCTTCTATACCTTCGAGTCCTGGAGATGAATTCACTTCCATTACTAATGGACCTCTTTCGCTACGTAGCATATCAACACCAGCTATTGCAAGTCCAAGTTTTTTTGCAGCTTTAATGGCTGTTGCCTTTTCTTCGTTAGTTAATTCAATTACAGTAGCAACACCACCTCTATGCAAATTTGATCTAAAATCACCTTCAGCACCTTGTCGTTTCATGGCACCAACAATTTGACCATCTACAATAAACGCACGAACATCAGCACCTTTAGCTTCTTTAATAAACTCTTGTACTAAAATATTTACTTCCACACCTAAAAAGGCTTCGATTACTGATTTTGCAGAGTTTCTGGTTTCTGCCAAAATTACACCAATACCTTGAGTACCTTCAAGCAGTTTTATTACAACTGGTGCTCCACCTACTTGTTCAAGTACATTATCAATATCTTTAGGGCTTGAAGCAAAAGCAGTTTTAGGCATGCCAATCCCAGCCTTTGCAAGCAATTGCAAACTTCTTAGTTTATCACGCGAGCGCACCAAAGCTTGTGATTCAACAGCTGAAAATATTTTCATTTGTTCAAATTGTCGTACAACAGCAGCGCCATAAAAGGTTACAGATGCTCCAATTCGAGGAATAATGGCATCTACACCAAGAACGTCATGACCTCCATAAACAATTTTAGGTTTACCTTGCTCAATAACCAAAACACACTTTTGATGGTCTAAAATAAGCATTTCATGACCTCTTTGTTTACCTGCTTCGAACAAGCGTTTAGTTGAATACAATGAGGGATTTCGCGATAATATTGCTATTTTCATAATTACTTGTATAATTTTTTTTGTTTTCTATTTTAATAAGTATTCTTCGGCTACATTTACGATGAATCTATCTTTTAATAATTTTCTTCCTACAAGCACAGGATAACGCATGTTGGCTCTACTTGTAAGTGAAACTGTGCCTCTAACTTTTCTTTTTCCTAGTTTAATCAAGGTTTGAACTACAAAACGTTCTTCTTGTTCGCCAAAAGAATTTTTAAAATTTTTTAATTCAAATTTTTCAAATTGAATTTCTCTATCTGAATATTCACTGTGCTCAGGATCTAATAATTTGAAACACAATACTTGTTTACTGTTTATGTTTTTTAGTTCAATATCATGGCAATGTATTGTGGTGGAATAGGCTCCAGTGTCTATTTTTGCAACAATATTATTCAGGTTCAATTCAGGAAAACTTATTCGTTCTCTTCTGCCAATAACAATCAGTGGGTGTGATTTTAATTTCATTGCTGAGATAGCTTCAATGCAAATAAAATCAAAAAATTAATGCAAAACTAAACTTCATTCAAATACTTTGAATTGTTTAAACACATTGTGTTGTGAATATCTTAGCATTTTCAAAAGATTTATATACCTGCAATTAAATTAATATTGTGGTTAAAAATTATTATTTTTGGTTGATATTTTAATCAAAATAAATAACTAAAATATATTTATGGATAGATTTACTGGACTTATAGGGATAATATTAATTTTAGGACTTGCCTACTTGCTTAGCAACCATAAAAAGCAAATCAATTATAAATTAGTTGGAACAGGATTGTTATTACAAGCTCTACTTGCAGTATTTATTTTAAAGGTTCCTTTGGGTCAAGCAATCTTCGGAAAACTAGGCAATGCAGTGAGCAAACTATTAGAATTTAGTGATCGAGGAGCTGATTTTGTTTTTGGAATTTTAGTGAGTAAAGAAAAATTAGAAAGCATATTTGGAGTTGGCAGTAGTTTTATTTTCATGTTTAAAATTATGCCTACTATTATTTTTGTGTCGGTATTGGTTAGTATAGCTTATCACATTGGTTTAATGCAACGTATTGTGGCGGTAGTGGCAAAGGCAGTTCATTGGTTGATGGGTGTAAGTGGTAGTGAAGCAATTAGCAATGTTGCTAGCGCTTTTGTTGGCCAAGTGGAAGCACAAATTATGATTAAACCTTATATCAGCAGCATGACCATGAGCGAAATACTTGCTTCTATGGCAGGTAGTATGGCTTGTATTGCTGGAGGAGTGATGGCAGTTTATATTTCTATGGGTGTTCCAGCCGAATATTTAATAGCAGCAAGTTTAATGGCCGCGCCTGGAGCCTTGGTAATTTCAAAAATTGTAATGCCAGAAATAGAAGAATCAACGACAAAGGGAACTGTTAAGTTAGAAATTAAAAAGGCGCATGCAAATTTAATGGATGCTATTTCTCATGGTGCATCTGATGGGCTAAAGGTTTCACTCAATGTTATAGCAATGCTTATTGGTTTTATAGCTTTAATTGCTATGATTGATGCAATTTTAGGCTATGCAGGTCGTGGAATGGTTTCAGCAGGCCTTTCATTTTCAGCAGTTGGGATTGATTTAAACGTGCTTTCACTTAAACAAATTCTTGGGGCATTTTTCTCCATATTTGCTTTTGCAATGGGAGTGCCTTGGCATGAGGCATCACAAGTGGGTGGATTATTAGGAACTAAAATGGTAATTAATGAATTTGTAGCATACAGTGATTTATCGGGAATGATTAAGGCGGGAGTGTTGAGCAAAAAAGCACTTACTATTGTGAGCTTTGCCCTATGCGGGTTTGCAAATTTTAGTAGTATTGCAATACAGGTGGGTGGTATTGGTGAACTTGCTCCCGATAGAAGACAAGATTTAGCACGTTTAGGCTTCAAAGCTCTTATTTGTGGGACATTAGCAAGTTATTTATCTGCAACAATTGCAGGCATTTTAATAGGATAATATTTTTTGAAAGGTATAGATATGAAATCAATAAAAATTACTTTATTTATTTTTTTAGTATTACAAAGTTATCTCATAAAAGCCCAGTATTTACAAGGTTTTGAGCCAGCTTCTGGAACTAGCACATCAATTATTACAATACTTAGAAATCAATGTTGGACCATTGATGGTTTAAGTGTAAATGCAGGCGGAGTAACTCCAATTTCAGGAGCTCAAACATTGGTTACAGGTACAGCTGCAAATCAAGCTAACAGAGGTTTTATAACGCCCTATATGTTGTTTGACGGTACTGATTCGTTAGCCATTAACTATAAATATTATGGCACTCCTGGAAATTTTCAGCGCTGGTTTTTGGTTAGATTGATTTCTGACATAGGTCAGGTTACCACTATTGATAGTGTCTTTATTAATACTTCATCAAACACAATTATCAACTTCAATAAAAACATCACAGGGTTTTCAGGTAAATTTAAAATTTTTATTAACTATAGAGGAAGCGGGAATGGTATTAATGGTTCAAGAGCTGGTTTTGATGATTTCTTTTTTAGCGGAAATTACTTTTACCCAACTGGCTGTGTTGATACAGATTTTGATGGTGTTGTTGACACAAAAGATGCAGATGATGATAATGATGGAATTTCTGATGCAGTTGAAGTTTGTGGCCTTGGAGCAACCAATTTTAGTTGTTTAGGCTCTACTCCGGCTACTTCTGATCCAGCAAGAGATGCTGATAATGATGGTGTTGTAAATTTTCAAGACCCTCAATTTTGTACCTTAAATGCAAATGGTGTTTGCATAAATTTAGATTTTGATGGTGATGGAATCCCTAATCATCTTGATTTAGACAGTGATAATGATGGTATTTTAGATGCAATTGAAGCCAACAATGGAATAGCACCAAACAATTTTTTTAATGGAATAATTAATTCACCTGTTGGACCAAATGGTATGCCCAATAGTGCTGAAAGTGGTGTTAACACAGGCATTAGCAATTTCCCAATGACCAATTCTGATGCATCAGGAAATCTTGATTTTTTGGATATTGACGCAGATAACGATGGAATAGTGGATAATATTGAGGCACAAACCACTACCGCTTATATTACCCCAACAGGAATAGATACCGATAGAGATGGAGTAGATGATGCTTATGACAATCAAATTGGGAATTCAGCAAATGGATTAACACCTATAAATACTGATACTACTGATAATGCTGATTATAATGATGCTGACAGTGATAATGATGGAAGAAATGATATAGTTGAGGCGCACGATACTAACGGCAATAGCTTACAAGATGGTTTGGAATTTTCATTTACAATTAGTGGAAACGATGGTGATAACGATGGTTTAGATAATAATTATGATTTAATCGTTGGTTTTAATGTTACTAACGGAAATCAAACAGCAAGTGATTTTCCAAATGCTCAATTTGGAACTTCTGAAAGAGATTGGCGAGAAGCTCCATTCGTTGCAGAAATTTGCAATAATGGTATTGATGATGATGGTGATGGCTTTGCCGATTGTCTTGACTCTGATTGTGGTTTACCAGTCATTGATTCTGTAAGTATTGTTAATGCCGGCCCATGTAACAATGTGACCAATGGACAATTAATTATACATTCAGTTAACTCTGTTTTGTATAGTATTGATAATGGCCTTAATTTTAGCAATGATTCATTGTTCATTAATTTGGCTTCAGGTTTTTATAATGTTGTGGTCCAAAATAGTAATGGTTGCACTAATGCGAGCATTAGTAACCCCATAGAAATTACTTCTACCAATTGTGCTCCAATTGCAATAGATGATAATTACACAACTAATCAAAACACAAATTTAGTTGCTAGCTCAGTGCTTGTTAACGATAATATCACTGATGGACCAGCATTGAATATTAATATTACACCAATTAGTGGACCAAACAATGGAAGTTTAACTCTTAATATTGATGGGACTTTTACCTATGTGCCTAACAACGGATTTTTTGGTAATGATCAGTTTGAATATGCAGTATGTGATGGTGCCAATCCTGACCTATGTGATACTGGACTTGTATTAATTACAATAAATCAGGTTAACCAATTGCCTAATATAAATAATGAGTCATTTACTACAAATTTAAATACACAAGTTGATGGTAATATTTTGGCCAATGATAGTGATGCGGATGGAACATTATCAGTAAACACTGTTCCTTTGTTGAATGCTGCAAATGGCATTTTCTCAACAGATGTTTCAGGTAACTTTACCTATGTTCCTAACAATGGATTTTCGGGGATTGATACCATGGTAGTTTTGGTTTGCGATAATAATAATGCCTGTGAAAATGATACTATTTTTATTACAGTAATCAACAACATAAGCCCAGCTGTTGTGAACGAAATAATAAACACTACCGAAGACAACAGTGTAAATGGAAATATACTACTGAATGATTCTGATATTGATGGCACTCTAAGTGCAACCATTATTCCAATTTTAAATCCTTTAAATGGATTGTTTAACATCACTTCTAATGGAGATTTTACATATACTCCTAATCAAAACTTTAATGGAATTGATACAGTAGTCATAGCAGTTTGCGACAATTTAGGTGCTTGCGTGAATGATACTATTTTTATTACTATTAGCCCAGTTAATGATTTACCAAACATATTAAATGAAAATATTGTTGTTCAACTTAATACGCCTTTTAGTGGAAATATATTAATTAATGATACTGATATTGAAGGGCCGCTTTCATCTTCAATTTTGCCGTTGTTTGGTCCAGTTAACGGCACAATTAATATGACCGCAACAGGAGATTTCACCTATACTCCAAACAATGGATTTATAGGCTTGGATTTAGTATGGTTTCAAGTGTGTGATGTTGATGGAGCCTGTGATAACGATACGATTTTTATTATAGTAACAAACCAAAACATTCCACCAGTGGTTATTAATGAGAACCTCATTACCGATGAAGATACACAATTGGCAGGAAATGTTTTAACAAATGACATTGATATTGATGGAACATTATCTGTTAATATTACACCAATTCAGACGGCATCAAATGGTATAATTATAATGAATGCAAATGGGACATTCAATTACAATCCTGATGCTAATTTTTTTGGGAATGACATGGCAGTATATGAAGTTTGTGATAATTCAGGTGTATGTATTAATGACACCATTTTTATTACAGTGAATAGTGTAAATGATATCCCTACTGTACAAAATGATTTTTTTAACGTTAATCAAAATCAATCACTCAGTGGAAATATTTTAGTAAATGATTCTGATATTGAATCAGCTTTGATAGTTACAATTGCACCAGTAATGAATGTGAGTAATGGATTAATTTCGATGCAAGGAAATGGTAATTTTACTTACATTCCTAATGCCAATTTTTCAGGATTAGATACAGCAGTTTTTTCTGTTTGTGACGCTAATGGGGCATGTGTAAACGATACGATTTTTATAACAATTTCACCAATAGCAAATCAAGCACCTATTATAATAAATGACTTTTACACTTTAACGCAAGGGACATCTATTTCTGATAATTTTATGCAGAATGATAGTGATCTTGATGGGATAATTACAGCTACATTGTCACCTTTGCAAGATGTAACTAATGGCATGCTATTTTATAACCAATCTGGAAATTTTACCTATACTCCTAGTATTTCTTTTTTTGGATTGGATACTGCCATTATAAAAATTTGTGATGATGGAAATATTTGTGCAATGGACACTATTATTTTTAATGTAACCCCTGCTGGAATTTTACCTATAGTAAACAACGATTTTCTTGTCATGAATGAGGATGATAATGGCAATGGAAATATGTTATTAAATGATTTTAGCGCTATAGGTATTTTAACATCTAATATATTAATTACTCCATCTAATGGTACAATTAATTTAGCCATTGATGGCTTTTATCAATACTCACCAAATCTTAATTTTAATGGTATTGATACTGTTGTAATTTCAGTTTGTGATATTAATAATATTTGTATAAATGATACACTTTTTATAACTGTACAGCCTGTCCCAGATGCAATTATTATTGTAAACGAATTAATTCTTACCAATGTTGATCAACCAGTTTCAAATAATATATTAGTTAATGATACTGATGTAGATGGAGTTTTATCGGCAGTAACATCACCCATTTCAGGCCCAAGCAATGGTTCAATAAATATAAATGCAAATGGAGATTTTACGTACACTCCAAATACGGGCTATATTGGCAATGACACAGTTATAGTTCAAATTTGTAGCAGTTCAGGACCTTGTGGCATAGATACTTTAATCATTAAAGTTGTAAACGCCAATACTCCACCTGTTGTGGTTAATGAGAGTTTTACGACTATCGAAGAGACTACCTTGAGTGGAAACATTTTATCAAATGATACTGATTTACAGGGGCCTGTAACTTACAATGGACCTCCTAATATAATAATTTCTTTTGGGTTACTAAATGTTAGTCCTAATGGTGATTTTACCTATATTCCTTCATTAAATTATTTTGGAAATTTCTTTGTTGAAATACCAGTTTGTGATAATGGTGGATTATGTGTTATTGATACATTATTTATCACTGTTTCCCCAGTAAATGACTTACCAACAGTAAATAATGAATCTTATACCACAACAATTAATACCGCAGTTATAGATAATTTATTAAATAATGACTCAGATATTGAAGGCCCATTAACTGCAGGCACTACAACAATTTCAGGCCCACAACATGGAAATATTACAATTGGGTCTAATGGTGATTTTACTTACACCCCAAACTTTAATTATTCTGGTTCAGATACTATAGTTGTAAGTGTTTGCGACAATGATAACTTTTGTATAAATGACACTATATTTATAACTATACCTACTGGTAACACTTTCCCGGTAGTTGAAAATGAAACCTTTAATACTTTACAAGACCAAACTTTTGTAGGCAATATTTTAACGAATGACTTTGATCTAGAAACGGGATTAACAGTTAATACCACACCTATTGTTGATTTGGTGAATGGATTAATTTTTATGTTCGCAAATGGATCTTTCACTTTTTCTCCCAATGCTGGATTTGTTGGGAGTGATTTTGCAGTATTTAGTGTTTGTGACTTAGATGGTGCATGTGTAAATGATACCGTATTTTTTAATGTTAGCCCGGTTGCCAATATACCTCCCGATGTTTTTAATGATAATTATACGCTTGTTCAAGATGGTAGTTTAAGTGATAATTTAATGTTGAATGATAGCGATCCAGATGGAACATTAAATGCTAATTCAACACTAATTTTAAGTCCGAATAATGGTGTGATAGTTGTTAGTACAAATGGCGATTTTACTTACACTCCAAATGTTGGATTTGTTGGTTTAGATACAGCGGTGGTTCAAGTTTGCGACAATAGTTTAGCTTGCATTAATGATACCTTATTTTTTAATGTTATTCCTATAAACAGCTTACCACTTGTTCAAAATGATACTATTACTATTTTTGAAGACAATAATGCGATTGGAAACATTTTACAAAATGATAGTGACCCTGATGGACCAGTTTCTGCATCATTAACAATTGTTGCCAACCCTATACATGGAATAGCTACTATTGATGCTTCTGGAAATTATTCATATCAACCAAACACAAATTATTCTGGGAATGATACCATCGTATTTAGTGTTTGCGATACTGATAACAACTGTATAAATGATACTTTGTTTGTAACAGTTGTTCCTATTAATGATGATTTGATTGTTGTTAATGATATTTTTAGTACGAATGAAAATACCGCTTTAACAGGAAGTATTATTTTGAATGACACTGATCCAGATGGAACTTCTATTAACGCAAATACAACTCCTGTAATATTGCCATCAAATGGTACTATTTTGATTAATGCAAACGGCAGCTTTGATTACTTGCCTAATAATGGATTTATTGGAACTGACACAATTGTGGTTACGTTATGCGATAATGGATTTCCACTACCTGCATCATGTTTAAACGATACAATATTTATTACTGTGGTTGATATTAATCAACCACCAATAGTTTTTAATGAAATTGTTGTAACAAATGAAGATGTGGCAATAAATGGAACTGTTATTACCATTGATAATGACCCTGAAGGAACCACATTAACCACTGATACAGTTGTTGTTTTTGGTCCATTCCATGGTACATTTACTGTGAATCAAAATGGTGATTTTATTTATACACCAAATTTGAATTATAATGGCAGTGATACAGTTGTGGTGCAAATTTGTGACAATGGATTACCGTTACCTGCTGCATGTAGTTTTGATACCATATTTATTTCTATAAGCCCAATAAATGATGCTCCAATTGTAATCAATGATACTGCTTCTACTTATAGTAATCAAAATGCAATTGGAAACATTTTATTGAACGATGTTGATATTGAAAGTACGCTTCTTTCAGTAGACAGTATCAATATTGTGGGACCATCAAATGGAAGTATTGTGTTGAATAGTAACGGAGACTTTGTATATACCCCTAATTTAGGATTCTATGGACAAGATACAATTTACATTACAATTTGTGATAGTGGTTTCCCTTTGCCATCTATTTGTGTTATTGACACTTTGATTATTTCTGTTAATCCAATTGCTTCTATTGCAAATGCTGGTGTTGACCAAACCATATGTGCCGATAGTATAGTTCTAAGTGGTAATTCCACACCTGTTGGTAATGGATTGTGGACCATTATTTCAGGAGCTGCTACTTTTGCTGACAGCAGTTTATTTAATACAGTAGCTCATAACCTTGCCATAGGGTCAAATGTATTAATGTGGAGCATTTCATCAAATAGTGGAGTTACAACTGATACTGTTGTAGTTACCGTATTGGCTCCTCTATCACAACCAAATGCAGGTTCCGATAAAACAATTTGCTCATTCAATGATTCTTTAAATGCAATATTGCCTACAGTTGGAAATGGAATTTGGTCTGTGGCACCAGGATCATCGGGTTTAATTGCAGATGTTAATGCTGCTCAAACCACAGTCACAAATTTAGGAAATGGCGCAAATACTTTTGTATGGACCGTTAGTAATGGTATATGCCCTTCAGTAAGCGACACAGTAGTTATAAATGTAACTCCTGTACCAACCATATCTGCTGCTGGGGCCGATTTGCAAATTTGTGGTTCGAGCATTCAATTAAATGCAAATACGGTTTTAACAGGAGTTGGACATTGGGAAAAAATTAATAATTCTACTACCATAGTTGATACACTAGATGCACAAACTATTGTGATGAATTTAAATCCAGGGTCAAATCAATTTGTATGGGTTGTTGAAAATGGTGTTTGCCCTGCAAGTTCAGATACAGTTGATATAATTACCTATCAAAATTCAACAATACCTTTAGCTGGCAACGATACTACGGTGTGTCAAAATCAATTGATACTTAATGCTAATATAATTGATATTGGTATTGGGCAATGGGGAATAGTATCAGGGAATGGAACAATTTCAGATTTTAACTTAAACAATGCACAGGTAACTAATTTAAGTGAAGGAGAGAATTTGCTAATTTGGACATCTGTAAATGGGGTTTGCCCAATATTAACCGATACAATAATAGTGCAGTATCAATCATGTCCTGATACAACGTTGTTTATCCCTGAAGGCTTTTCACCAAACGGAGATGGGACTAATGATGTATTTATAATTTCAGGTACTGGTGGAGCAAATGTGAGTGTTCAAATTTTTAATCGTTGGGGTTCAAAAGTTTATGAAAACAATAATTATCAAAACGATTGGGGTGGAACAAATGAAGATAGTAAAGAATTGCTTGATGCTACCTATTATTATATTATTAAAGTTGATGGAGAAGACAAAGCCAGAACAGGTTATATTACAGTTTGGCGCTAAGAAGTTCACAAATTAAAATTAACAGATGCAAAACATTATAAAATGAAAAGAATGCTTAATTTAAAAACAAGCTTGTATTGCTGTTTACTATTTATATTGATTAGTAGTTCACAAAGTGAGGCCCAGCAAGATCCAAGGTACTCTATGTATATGTTTAATGCCATGAGTTTTAATCCGGCCTATGCTGGCAGTTTAGACGAAGTTGCAGCAACATTACTTTATAGAAAACAATGGCTCAATTTTCCTGGAGCTCCGCAAACAGCATCATTTAACATTCATACCCCCATCAAAAAAGAAAACATGGGATTGGGTATAAGTTTTTTAAATGATAAAGCAGGAGCAATTTCTCAGAATTATTTAAACATGGCATACAGCTATCATTTAAAATTTAAAACAAGTCGATTATCTTTTGGTTTGCAGGCTGTGGTTCAAAATTTTAGTGCTGGGCTGAGTAAGTTACAAACCAACCAACAAGGCAATGTGGATAATGCTTTTAATAATGGCGATATCAGTATATATGGAATAAACTTTGGTACTGGTGCTTTTTATTACAGCAATAAATATTTTGTGGGTGTGAGTGCTCCACATTTGTTAAGTAGCAATATGGAAAAAAAATTAAATAACGATCCTGTATTAGCCAAACAAGGAACACATGCATATTTAACGGGAGGTTATGTTTTTACAATTAATCCAATTATTAAATTAAAACCTACAGCCTTAGTTAAATATGCTAAAAATAGCCCTATTCAAGCCGATATAAATGCTATGGTTTATTTTTACGATATTTTTGGTATAGGTGCAACATACCGCACAAATGATTCATTTAATGCTATGACAGAGTTTATTTTGCCCAAAGGGTTTAGATTGGCCTATGCCTTTGATTACACCTTAAGTCCATTAAAAAATTACCAAACAGGAAGTCATGAAATTATTTTGCAATACCGATTTGGGTTTAACAAAGAAAGACTTACATCACCACGTTTATTTTAAAATTCAAAAGCACTCAAACAACATGACATTAAAACACTTTTTACTTTTAGGGGTATTGATTGCAGAGCTTAGTATTAAAGCCTTTGCAGGAGGTCCTTCCATAACGATGCGAAGAGCAAATAAATTATTTAGTTCTTATGCTTATAAAGATGCCGCAGCGCTATATGAAATGGAATTGAAGAAGAATGCTAAGAACTATTTGGCTATAAAAAATGTAGCAACCTGCTACCGCAAAATGAATGATATGATAAATGCTGAAAAATGGTATGCCAAAGTGGTCGAAAATGAAGCTGCAGACCCCGAAAGTTATTTGTTTTATGCCCAGGCCTTAGAGTTTAATGGCAAAATTGATGATGCAAAAGTTTATTATAAGAAATTTACAGCATCGGCAAATATGGATAAAAGAGGGGAAAGAAAAATGAAAAGTTTAGATGCTATCAAATCTTTTTATACAGATTCTAGTTACTTTAAAATTAATCCAGTTTCCTTTAATACTTCTGGAAGCGATTACGGAATTGCCTTCTGTAAAGAAGGTTTAACATTTGCTACTTCAGGGGTTCAAAACAGTTTTATTAAGTCAGAGTTTAAATGGAACAATGAAGCTTTTAGTGACTTGTATTTGGTAAGAGTGTTTGATGAACGAGATAGTGTTTTTGCACCAGCTAAGTCTTTGAGTGATAACGTAAATAGCAAATATAATGAAGGCCCAGCATGTTATGATAGTGAAGGAAGGACCTTAGCTTTTACCAGAAATGGTTATTTAAATGGAAAAGCAATTGCTGGGAAAGACAAAACCAATTATCTCCAAATTTATATTGCTACTGATAAAATGCATGATTGGAAAAATATCAAACCATTTAATCTGAATAGCACAAGTTACTCTGTTTGTCACCCTGCATTTAGCTCCGATGGTAAATCAATGTATTTTGTGAGTGATATGCCTGGTGGTTACGGAGGCACAGACATTTACATTAGTAAGTATGATAATGGTAAGTGGGGAGAGCCAACAAATATGGGAGTGTCAATCAATACAGAAGGGAATGAACTTTTTCCAACAGTATTGCGCGATAGTATTTTATACTTTGCTAGCAATGGCAAAGGAGGACTTGGAGGTTTAGATATTTTTTCAGCTCAAATCAATGGTGAAAAAGTAAAAGAAGTGGTTAATATGGGATATCCAATAAACACGGCATTCGATGATTTTGGATTGATTTATAATAAATCAAAAAGAACAGGCTTTTTCTCTTCAAATAGGCCAGGTGGTAAAGGCAATGATGATATTTACCGATTTACCTACTCTAAACCTGATTTTCAATTAAAATTAATGGTGGTGGACAGCGAAACAAAAATGGGATTAAAAAAGGCAAAAGTTAAACTGTACGATAGTAAAAATAAGTTATTGCATGAAGTTGAAACAGATGATGCTGGTACTTTTACTACTCCAATAGATATGGAAGCTAATTATAGTGTTGCAGTAAGTAATACCAAATATTTTGATCAAGCACAACCCTTTGATACAAAAGGAGTGAAAGGATTTGAAAAATTAGTTGAAGTACCTATGTTTAAAGATTTAGGCTTTAATTTGGTGGGAAAAATTACCGATAGTGAATCTAAATCAACCATGGAGGGAGTTGCAATTACTATATTGGATGCCAAAAGTGGTGCCGATATTTATGCTGGAAAAACAAACGCAGGAGGTGATTTTCAAAAAAACTTGAGTAATTACAGTCTCAATCAAATGGTAAATTATGAAATTAAGTTGGAGAAATCGGGCTACATTGCTAAAACAATATACTACTCAAAACAACTTACAAAAAGTGGTGATGTGAACCTAAACGAAGATATTAATTTATCGATGGAAAAATTAAAAGTTGGTACCGATATTGGTAAAGTATTTAACCTAAATCCAATTTATTTTGATTCTGGAAAGTCTGACATACGAGAAGATGCTGAAGTTGAGCTAAATAAAATAGTTAAGGCCTTAGAAGACAATCCAACCATTGTAATAGAAATTGGAAGCCATACCGACAGCCGCTCCGCAGCTAAGGCTAACCTCACTTTAAGCGATAAAAGGGCCAAGGCTACAGTTGATTATATCATTAGCAGAGGAATTGACAAATCGCGTTTATCTGGTAAAGGATACGGTGAATCGAAATTAGTGAACAAGTGCAAAGATGGTGTTAAATGTACCGATGAGGAACATCAACAAAATAGAAGAACAGAGTTTAGAATTGTAAAAACCTAATATAAATAATTCTGTTAGCGCGCTACAAAAACTATTTTCTTTTACATCTTACCGTTTTTATTTTTGGGTTCACAGGGATATTGGGCAAACTTATCACTATTCCTGCTCAAAATTTAGTTTGGTATCGTTTACTTATTGCTCTAATTGCACTTTTAATTTTTATTTTATTTATCAAAAAGCAAAGTTTAGTTTGTACTAAAAAGCAATTGTTTTTTTATCTAATTACAGGATTGGTAATTGCATCGCATTGGGTCTTTTTTTATTTGAGTATTAAGGCAGCACCAGTGAGCATTGCAGTAGTTTGTTTATCATCATCAACATTTTTTACTGCTTTAATAGAACCCTTACTTTACAAAAGAAAAATTTTATTGTATGAGGTATTTTTAGGGATAGTCATTATATTTAGTTTGTATCTTATTTTTAAAATAAATTACGCTTATAAATGGGGGATGATTTACGGTATTATTTCAGCCTTGCTTGCATCAATATTTCCTGTTTTAAATGGAATACTGATACAAAAAAGCAATGCTTATACTTTAACTTTTTATGAGTTGGGAGGAGGATTCCTAATGTTATCTATATATTTTTTATTACAAGGGAGTTATACATTCTCATTTTTTGAAGTCTCCTTGTTAGATTTTCTTTGGCTGTTATTATTAGGGATAGTGTGTACCGCCTTTACATTTGTAATAGGTGTTGAAATAATGAAAGAAATTAGCCCATATACTGTTGTACTGAGTATCAATTTGGAACCTCTTTACACTATAATAATTGCTAGCATTTTTTTAGGCGAAGCAGCTCTCTTAACCCCAGGTTTTTACTTAGGAACAGGATTTATATTAAGCACCATTTTTGTTAATGCATTTTTGAAGAAAAAATTCGCTAAAATTTAATCTTATTATTCAGAATTAACAAAATATAAGTTGCTTAATTTTAGTTTTTTAAAATGTTAATTTTGCTATGATAAATCTTATCCTTATCAATTATTGAAAAAACATAGTTACCTGCTGGTAAATGCTCACAATTTATTTGATATGAACCATTAGCTAGGTCTTTTGAGTTAAATATTTTGTGATGAACTAATTTACCTTCAATAGAATAAATTTTTGTAGCAAAAGACACTGAATTAGTTTCGTATGAAAAAGCCCATTTGCCGTTATTAGGGTTAGGATAAATTGAAATTTTAAGGTCACTAATAAATTTACTAACTA
>DAORKI010000008.1:0-60673 GCA_035439485.1 Bacteroidia bacterium | reverse complement strand
TTACTTATTACACATCGGTATAAATCAAGTAGTTCGATTTTTTAAATCTCCTATTGATAAATTTGGGTTGAAAATGCTAACGAATATATTTTTTAGTAGTACTGGCGATTATGAAGATAAAAATGGTTTGGTAAAAATTTCGAAATATTAATGAAAAATGAAGGGAAATGCCGTGATTATTAGGCTTTGCCGCAAATGGACTAATTTGAAAGTGTAATCGTTATAAATCAAGCATTATATATCCAAAACTGTTAAGATGAAGCCAGAAATCAAGGAAAAATTTGATTGGAAATTGCATTCAAAGTACACATCTGAAACAAGTAATTTTACATTGTAAATAGGCTGAAGGGCCAATGAAACTGTATTATACTTTTGGTGGGTTAATCTTTATCCCTTCTATATTAAAATTTTGAGGAATTTTTGGTGTAATTTGACTATAAAATGTTTTAATTTTTTCTAGGTCTTGAGTCACATTGCCACTCACATTTACTACAGGTCCAAAACCTGCTTCCTTTTTTTTATAATCTAAAAAACCAGTGCAAATGGGCAACTGAGCTTTTTGTGCTACATAATAAAATCCTGACTTCCATTTGTCCACTTTTTTTCTTGTACCTTCTGCAGAAAGCATCAAATACATGTGTTCAGCAGATTCAATTTTGGCGACCATTTCGTCAACAACATTATTGTTTTTTTTTCGGTCAATTGAAATACCTCCTGAATTTTTTAGTAATATGGAAAATGGGAAAAAAAACAATTCCTTTTTTACCATGTAATTTACCTTGTAACCTAGAATTTTTAACGCACCTAAAGAAAAAACAAAATCCCAATTACTGGTATGAGGTGCCGCAATAATAACGCACTTTTTTATATCAGATGGAATTTTACCATTAATTTTCCACCCACTGATTTTAAAAAACCAGGCAAATAAACGTAACAAAAAATAGAGTTAAATAAGGTTTATCTTATTCAAAAGGTCATCACGATAAGAGCCACCAATTGGTAATATTTTTTTATCGATATCTAAAATTAAATTTGGATATTCAATAGCAGCAATTCGTTCAATACGCACTATAAATGAGCGATGGACTCTGATAAACTCTGATGGAGGAAGTTTAGCCAAAATATCTTTCATAGTGCTATGAATAGTATATCTTGTGCTAGTGGTGTTTACAATAACGTAATCTTTGAGTGCCTCAATAAAAACTATATCTGTGTTTTTAACCTTGGTTAAGCGACTGTTTGCTCTAATAAAAATACTGTCTCTTGCTGCATCTTTATTTTCAACTAAAGAGTATAAAAAATCTCTCTCTTTTTGCACTTCACTTACTTTTTCGTGCTTATAAATGGCCATTTCAATAGAAGTGTGTAAATCCACTTCTTTAAAAGGCTTAATTATATAACCGTATGGTTCAGTAATTTTTGCTTTGTTAAAAGTACTTTCATCAGCATAAGCTGTAAGGAAAATTACAGGAATATTTAATTTTTCTTTAATAGCATGAGCAGCTTCAATCCCGCTCATAGCACCTTTAAGCATAATATCCATTAATACTAAATCAGGTGTTTTTTCGGTTGCAGAAGCAATTGCATTTTCGCCAGTTGAAACTACATCAACTACATTATAACCTAATTTTTTTAAACTATGTTGAATATCTTTTGCCACAATGCTTTCATCTTCAACGATTAAAATATTTGTTTTGCTCATGTTTTTAATTTTTATTAGAGATTTCAAAATTAAATTTTATTTCTGTACCAGGGTTAAGATTTCGGTGAAAAAGTTCTCCATCTAATTGCTCAACCAAGGAGGTAACTAATTGCAAGCCTAATGATTCGGTATTTTTAATATCAATTTCAGGTTTTATTCCAACACCATCATCGGCAACAATAATTTCGACAAAGTTATGTAAGTTTTTCACATTCACATAAATTTTTCCTTTTCTTCCATCAGGAAAGGCATATTTAAAAGCATTCGAAATAAGCTCATTTACAATTAAACCGCATGGAATTGAGAAATCTAGATTCAAGAAAAGCTTGTCAGACTTCACTTCAATTTCAACATTGTCATCATCAATCAAATAGCTATGTTTTAAATTAGAGGTTAAATTTATCAGATATTCACTAAAATTAAGGTTACTAAAATCTTGTGTTTGGTATAAACTTTCATGAATGAAACTCATAGAACGTACCCTATTTTGCAGCTCTCGGAACAAATTATCGGAGCTTGTATCTTTTAAATATGCCCTTTGAAGATTTAAAATACTTGAAATAACTTGTAAATTATTTTTCACTCGATGATGCACCTCTTTCAAAAGCACCTCTTTTTCTTTTAATGACTCTACTATTTTCTTTTCGGCCAATTTTCGATCGGTAATATCGTGTGCAATGTATGAAACTTCATTTACCTTGCTATCGGGTAATATAATTGGATCAAGATAGATTAAATAATACACCACCCCTCCTTTTTGATCAATTACTTTGGTTTCAATGTGTAATGATTTTCCTTTGAGTGCTTCTTTATGAAGTTTAATAAAACTTTGTGCATGAACCGGAGGTGTAAGCTCAATCGCATATTGCTTCATATCAATACCAATAGAAGCAATTACATTATAATCTTTGATTGTAGTTTTAGCAAATAATTCATTGAAAGATGTTAACTTAAAATCTCTATCAATGGTATAAATTTGATGAGAGCTATTTTCAAAAATGGCGTTTAATTTAGCACTTTGGTTGATAATTTTTTCCTCTGTTTTTTTCTTTTCTGTAATATCGTATCCAATTATTGCAACTTCAGCTATGGCAAGGTTTTCTGTTTTAATTGGATTGATGTAAAACTCATAAATTTTTTCATCCCCATTTTTGTATGAAATTTTAGATTCGAAATACTGTGGAATCCCATCTAAAGCTTCATTTATTTTTTTGTTCCAAAAGCGATTATTTTTTTCGCTCGAAACTATAGGCTTTTTATCCATGGCAATGCCTATCTTAGCTTCAACCCCATAAACATCCTTTAACCAAATGGCAGTATTGGTATTGAAAGTTGATAGTTTTTTGCTTTTATTGATAGCCATCACAAGATAGTTACTACTTTCAAGAATTGAATTAAGTTTTGCGGTTTGAATTAAAAATAACTCTTGATTTTTCTTATTTTCAGTAATATCTTCACACACTAAAACTAAGTAAGCAGGCTCATTATATTCATTTAACACCAATGAAATATTTACATTAGTTTGAATTACTTTACCACTTTTGTGCAAATAATTTCTTTCTAATGTAAAATTAGGAGTTTTACTGTTGATAAGGCCTTCGAATTGTTTTTGGCGTATTTCAAGTTCAGCAGGAATTGTAACATCTTGAAATCCCATTTTAAGTAATTCAGCTTCAGAATATCCTAAAATATCGCAAAAACGTTGATTCACTTGTAAATATCTTCCTTTTAAATCAATCCTTGCAATACCAATAAATACTTGATTGTAAATGGCTTTGTATCTTTCTTCACTTAAATGTAGCTTTTCGCGTTCCTTTTTAAGTTTAGTAACATCTCTCGAAACACCCATTCCACCTATTAATTTACCATCATCATCAAGTAAACCTGTGGCAGTTAAAAAGCTTTCAAATATTTCACCATTTTTTCTTTTATTCAAAATTTCACCCGAAAACAAACCCTCTTTTATCATTTTTCGGTTAACTTTTTGAAAGGCTTCATCAGAGGCATATAGTATTTGAATTGGTTTGCCAATTACTTCGTTAGGCTTATAACCAAATATAATTTGTGCTGCTCTATTAAACTCAGTAACTTTTGAATTATGATCATTGGCAATAATCATATCTAATGAGCTATTGATAATATTTTTGGTGTAAATTTGTGATTTTAATAGTTCCTTTTGTGCAAGTTCTTTTTGAGCAATTTCATTTTTTAATTTCTCGTTAGATTCTTCTGCAATTCGTGCTCGTAAGGTTTCTCTTGCCAATAATTTTTGTGTACCAACCAAGTGAATTGCTACCAAAATACAGTGTTCATTTTGGTATATAAATGGAATACTTCTAGTTTCTACTTGAACAATTTCGCCACTTCTTGTTTTTACTTCAATTTCAAAAAATGGTTGCTCTTTGCCTTGGTATGCTTCAATAATTCTTTTCTTAACACCTTCTTGAAATTCAGGTAAGACAAAATCCATTACCGATTGACCAATTAAATCTTCGGAATTCTCAAAATCAAAAACTTTCAAAGCCCTTTGGTTTACAAACACAATTTTTCCTTCCTTGTGAATCACTATTCCTTCGGGTACAAAATCAACTAAATTTTTATAGTTTTCATGGCTTTTTTGGAGGGCATTTTCTGTGTTTTTCTCCTTTGAGATATCTGTAATAAAACCTTCTAATGCTTCAAGTTCATCGTTTTCATTGTAAATACCTTTACCTTGTTCATGTAACCATTTTACTTCGCCACTTTTGGTTTTTAACCTATAATTTAATGTAAATACGCTTTTCTTTTTTAGTGCTTTTTGGACTTCATCCCAAACATAATTTTTATCCTGCTCTAAAATTAAGTCATTGTAGCTAATGTTTTTATTCCCAATTATCTCATTTTTATGATACCCTGTAAGTTCATAACAACCATCACTTACAAATTCCATAGACCAGTTTTTATCGTTCTTGCAACGATATGCCATGCCTTGTAAATTGCCAATTAGTGTGCTTAACTGTCTTTCGCTTTCTCTCAATGATTTCTCAACTTGCTTTCTATAAGTTATTTCACTAAAAATTGCCTGTATTGCTTGCTTTCCGCGATATAAAATTAAATTGCTTCTAGTCTCAATATCTATCACTTCACGTTCAAGTGTAAGTAATTTCATTTCCACCGGTCCAAGAGACTTGCCACTTAAAATTAATTTAATTTTACGAAGTACTTCTTTTTTAAATTTTGGAAGCACAAAATCAAATAATTGGAATTTCTTTTGGCGGGCATTGGTTCGATCTACTTTGGCCATTTTATATGCACCAGCGTTGGCATATAAAATCTCATCCAAAGTATAAATTACTACACCTTCTGGTAAATTTTCGACCAGTGTTTCGTAACTTTCCTTACTTTCCTTTAACTCAATTTCTAATAATTTCCTTTCCGTGATATCAACAACGGTACCGACAATTTTCTCACATTCTCCGTTTAAGTTATATAGCGCCTTTCCTTTTACATGTAAATACTTAATATTTTTGTTTTCGGTAAGTATTTTGTAATCCATGTTGAAATTCTCGCCAGACCTTATACTTTCTTGTATAGCATTAAATAATAACTCTCGCTCATCGGGATGGACATACTTTTCAAAATATTGATTAAGATTTGGTGCAGTATTTTTACGACTTATTTCATGTATAGCAAAGGCCGATGGTGACCAATAAACTTCAAAATTTTTGGTATTAAATTCCCAATTACCACTTTGGGTAATGTCTTGTTCTTCAAGACGTTTTTCGTATTCATCTTTCAATAATTTATTCAATGCCATACGCTCAGTAACGTCTCTAATGATGGCATGCATAAATATTTGCTGTCCAACCATAAACTCAGTGATACTTACCTCAGCATCAAACAAATCGCCATTACGCTTTAACATTTTTAATTGTAAAAGTGAATTAGTTTGCTTTGACAGGCTTTTTATGAACTGTTGGATTCTTTCTTTACTATTTGAACTATCAGGTTGAGTCATTGGGCATAAATCCCAAATTGCCTTTCCAACAAATAATTCTTTGTTTACTTTAAAAAGTTCTTCAGTTTTATCGTTGCATTCAATAACAACGTTTTTCTTTAATACGAGGATAACGTCATTTGATTTTTGAAATAACTGTTTGTATTTATCAATGGTTAGATTGTTTTCCTTTTCATACTTATTGATTACACCTAAACCAGGAAAGTATAATCCACTGTTTTCAACTTTGCTTTTTAGCAACTTGATTTCAGCAATTAATTCGTCTTTGGTTTTTAGGTCTAAATCTTCCACTTTTTTAAACTGAGCGGCTAAAGTAACCTTTTTTTTAATTTTACCTACCACATCAACAAATTTTAATAAACAAAGTATTAACTATATTAAGTGTAAAAGCCTTTTACTGCCATAAAATAGGCAGAATAAACAATCAAATATTAAAAATATAGGTATAAATGCTATTTTTTTGTGTTAAATAGTATCTTTGCAGCCCTTAAATAAACAGACTATGACAAAAATAAAATTTGGAACCGATGGATGGAGAGCTATCATTGCTGAAGATTTTACAGTAGCTAATGTAGCGCGCGTGTCGGAAGCAACGGCAAAATGGGTATTAAAAAATGGAAAATCGAAATCAGTGGTTATTGGTCATGATTGTAGATTTGCTGGTCAGTTATTTGCTGAAACATGCGCTCAAGTAATGATTCATTATGGCATAAAAGTAAGCCTTGCTAAAAATTTTGTATCAACTCCAATGATTTCATTAGGGGCAGTTAAAACAGGTGCCGATTTGGGTATTATTATTACAGCCAGTCATAATCCTCCAGCATATAATGGATTTAAAATTAAAGGAAGTTACGGTGGCCCATTAATGCCTGAACATGTGCAAGAAATTGAAGATATTATTGAAGATGTTTGCAAGATTGATTTAAAAAGTAAATCAATTGATGAATTAGTAAATGAAGGAAAAGCATTATTTATTGATTTAGAAAGTATGTATGTGGAGCATGTGGAAAAGAACTTTGATTTAAATGCAATAAGAAATTCAAAAATGCAGTTTGCCTATGATGCCATGTATGGAGCTGGACAAAATGTTATGCGTAGGTTGTTTCCAGATATTACTTTTTTACATTGTGATTATAATCCATCATTTGATGGGCAGGCACCTGAGCCTATACACAAAAATTTAACTGAGTTTTCGGAGCTTATTAAAATAAGTGGTGATATTGATTGTGGCTTGGTTACTGATGGCGATGCAGATAGAATAGGTTTATACAATAATGAAGGTGATTTTGTTGATTCTCATCATATTATTTTACTATTAATTCATTATATGGTAAAATACAAACAAATGAACGGGAAAGTGTGCACCGCATTTTCAACAACAGTTAAAATAAAGAACATGTGTGAACACTATGGTTTGGATTTAGAGGTTGTTAAAATTGGATTCAAATACATTTGCGGTATCATGATAAAAGAAGATGTTTTATTGGGAGGTGAAGAATCGGGTGGAATAGCTATTAAAGGTCACATTCCAGAGCGAGATGGAATTTGGATGGGTCTTGTAATTTGGGAATTTATGGCTAAAACTGGCAAATCTTTGAAAGAGCTTATTCAAGAAGTTTACGATATTACTGGAACATTTTGGTTTGAAAGGAATGATTTACATTTAAAAGAAGAACTTAAAAACACCATTGTAAGCAATTGTAAAAATAATGTGTATAAAGCTTTTGGCGAATACAAGGTGCAACGTATAGAAGATTTGGATGGTTGGAAATTCTTTTTTTCAGATAATGAATGGTTAATGATTAGAGCCTCAGGAACTGAACCTGTTTTACGCACTTATGCAGAGTCGGCTGACAAGGAAAAGGCATTTGCTATTTTAGCTGCTGCAAAAAAAACATTATTAGGTTAATTTAAATTACTAAGATTATGATAAAAGAAAGAGTATTAATTACAGGTGCAGCAGGCTTTTTAGGTTCTCACTTATGCGATAAGTTTATCAATGAAGGTTATCATGTTATAGGTATGGATAATTTGGTGACAGGTGATTTAAGAAACATTGAACATTTAATGAAACTGGAGCAATTTGAGTTTTACCACCATGATGTTTCAAAATTTGTTCATGTGCCAGGTGAAATAAAATATATTTTACATTTTGCTTCACCGGCTAGTCCAATTGATTACTTAAAAATTCCTATTCAAACATTAAAGGTTAGTTCATTAGGAACTCATAATATTTTAGGTTTAGCTAAAGCCAAAAAAGCACGTGTTTTAGTTGCATCCACATCAGAAGTTTATGGTGATCCTGTTGTTCACCCTCAAACTGAAGATTATTGGGGAAATGTAAATCCAGTAGGACCACGTGGCTGTTATGATGAAGCAAAACGTTTTATGGAAGCCATTACCATGGCCTATCATAATGTTCACCATGTTGAAACACGAATTATAAGAATCTTTAATACCTATGGCCCACGTATGCGACTTAATGATGGGCGTGTGCTTCCTGCTTTCATTGGTCAAGCATTGCGAGGAGAAGATTTAACTATGTTTGGAGATGGATCTCAAACTCGTTCCTTTTGTTATGTAGCCGATTTGGTTGATGGTATTTATAAATTATTACTAAGTAATTATCATTTACCTATGAATATAGGTAATCCAAGTGAAATTACAATAAAGGAATTTGGTGAAGAAATACTTAAACTTACAGGAGCAAATCAAAAACTGATAAGTTTACCTTTACCAGCTGATGACCCTAAACAACGTAAGCCAGATATTACTAAAGCAAAGGAAATACTTGGCTGGGAACCCAAGGTAAACAGAGCAGAAGGTTTAAAAATTACTTACGAATATTTTAAATCGCTACCTAAAGAAGAATTGTTTAAAACTGAACACAGACAATTTTCTTAGTCAATAGAAATTTTCAATGAAGTATCAGTGCCTTATACTCACAAAATAAGGATCAACTGATACTTCAATTTTTTTCTTAGGGATTAATTCCAAGGTATTTAAATCAATAAACGAAACATAACCATTTCTTCCTCCACAATCAGAAGCATGATGAGGTGCTGGACCGCCATTTTTAGCATTTCGATTGGCTACTATAACCTCATTTTTAGCATCATCAACCGCTAATCCATGAGGTTGATGTCCAGTATATATATGTTTAATTAATGACAGCGTATTTAAATCAATTACTGCAATTGAACCTCTTAAACCTGGAAAGTTTAATGTATCCTCCATACAAGCTGCAAATAAATAATTCTTACTTTCAGAAATAGCTATTTCTTGAGGGAATGAGCCAACAGGAATTACCTTTATTAATTTATCATCATTCGTGTTATAAACTCTAATTTCATTGGTATTTTGGCAAGAGAGTATATATTTACTTCCATCATTGGTAAACAAAACATCATGCGGTTTTAATATTAATCCATTGGATTGATCTAGTGTAATCATTCCAGTTATATCAGGCTGTAACGGTGTGCTACCAGCGGCTTTCATATATACTTTGTAGAAAAAACTAGCTTCTTGGCCAAACACATATAATATTTCTTCTTGCTTATTCAATGCTACTGCATGAGGATATGAGAATAAACCTGCACCTACGTAAGTGGCTTTCACTTCCATATTCATTAAATCAATATATTTCACCCTTCCTTGTCCTGGTGAAGGTCCATCATTAGCACTATAATCGACAGCAAAGGCATACTTTGAATCCTTGGTAATTACAAAAGTGTTCCAACTACCACTTTCAATATACACTTGAGAGACAAAACTGTCATCACTCGTTCTAAATTTTTGTAATACAGTACCATTTAAAAAAATGATATAATAATGCAATCCATCTGGCGAAACACGCACCTGATGTGGTGATTCACTTTTATTCTTAAACTGACCAACTTCAAAACAGCGCATAGGCAAATCTGTTTCAGCATCAAAAACAGTAAGTAAATCACAACCTTGGTTGCATATATAATACTTTGATCGAGTGGGATTATCACTAAACTTTACAAAGCCTTTGTTATCAGGTGCACCAACATCAATCCAATTTCTTATAGCAATAACTTCGTCTTTTGAAAGTGCAGGTGCATTCACTGGCATTGTTGGTTTTACTGCTGCTCCTAAATCATTATAAGTATTACAAAATAAAAACATTGTACTTTGCTTGTGCGAGTAAGGAATTACAGCGGCACCATTACGGGTTCCTTCAAACAATTTATTCCATGAAACTAATGACAAACCTGATGCAGCTTCCTTACTAATATCATTGTGACATCCACTTACGGCACATTTATTAAGCACAATCTCCCCAATTGCATCGGGATAATCTCCTCCATTTTTTTTGATTATCGATTTATCTACTTTACAAGTTCCTAATAATACAGCAATTGTAAAAAGACTAATTAATGATGTAAATTGAATTAATTTCAACGTATGAAGGTTAATGTTGTATCACAAACTTAGATGTAAATACAAAATTTGAGTTAGAAAGTTTACAAAAATATATTCCTGAAGGTAGATTTTGAGTTGAAATTACATCCAAGCTTCCTGGAATAAAATTTTCTGAATACATGCGTTGACCTTGAATGCTGTAAACCTCAAGATTAATAAATTGTAATTTCAATAAATCATTCATCATGAAAAACAATTGCTCCTTTGCAGGATTTGGATATAATTTAATTTCGTTATTGAGTGCAAGTGATACTAATTTTTGTGTTCCAGCCAATGAATCTCCAATAAAGAAACTAACACCACCACTATAATTTCCTACAATTAAATCGAGTTGTGTATCATTATTGATATCAGATACTGCTAAAGCACATCGAAGTCCTTCGTACATATCTTGAAAAGTAGAATCAAGTAGAGCAAATGAGCCATTCAAATTATTATCAATATTGCTATAATGATAAATTTTACCGTTTGCAGAACCAACTAATAGTTCATAATGTCCATTGTTTTCAAACATACAAGGAAAGCTAAATCCATTAGTAACATTTGGCGGAATTACATTTACATTTCCAAAAAAGTAATTTGCACTATCGGCTGAAAATATAGGATTGGTTATGGTACCAATGTTTTTATAATAGTTTAGTTTCCCATTACTTCTACCCGAAAGAATATCCAATTTGCCATCACGATTTACATCAATTAACTGGGGTGCGCAATATTGGCCAAAAAGCATTCCCGAAAAAAGAGAATTATTTAAACTATAATTAGCAGTCAAGCCTGGAGCTGCAACATTTTGATAATAATAAATTCTACCATCACTAGCTCCAATTATCATGTCTTTATCATTATCACCATCAAGGTCACCAAAGGCAGGTACAAGATTTTGAAGATTAAGTGCACCCAATGACGCATAATCTTTACTAAATAATTCAAACTTAGGTTGAGTAAAAGTACCAATATTTTTTAGTGCAGTTAGCTTTGAAGTGTAAACACAACCATTATCGGGGTAACCATAATTTCCAATAATAATATCCGTTAATCCATCACTATTAAAATCAACAAAACTTGGATATGCACCTTCACTTACTTCTATCATTTCATTTTGCAAGAAATTCATTTGTTGAAATTCAAAATGAGCAGAATCGTCTGTATTTGTGTTTTTGTACCACCACAGTGATTTATCACTAATGGAACACGTATTTGCATTAGGACTAACTAATAAATCGCGAACGCTATCATTGTTTACATCAACGTAAAATGAACAAGGAAAAATTGGTGCACTCACAGGCGTAGTATTATTGGGAAAACTAGTTTGTTGTGCTATCATATCGGCCATTTGAAGCGTTCCACCATTTTCTAAAAAGGTAATATTTCCAAATGAAATATCTCCTAAAATTAAATCTCTTAACGTATCGCCATTTAAATCAGCACATAAGGTACAAGAGCCTGAATGACGAGAAGATCTAAAATCATTAGTTTGCAAAGTATCAGGTATGTGTTGGCTAGCACTACAAACATCAAGTGTTACTGAGTTGTTACTAAAATTTTCTTCGAAATCCCCAAAACATTCATCTACTAACATAAAATAATTTAATGAATCACATGTGCCATAATTTTCAAGTGAGAAGTTTTTATTCCATTGCATTTTACTACCTGCAAAATCAAATGTTAAAACATCAATATCACCATCATTATCAACATCATAAATGGCAGGAATATCAGTACTTGTAACATAAAGATTCAAATAATTGCTGGGAGGAGTACCATCAATATAATAAGAGTATAAAGTATGCTTTGCTAAGGTAAAATGCAAACCATTAACAGCATCACCATCATTTTTATATACTTGTATTCCAAGGTTGGTATGGGTGAAAATGTCCATTTTTCCATCGCAATTGTAATCACGTAAAAGTGCCCAACTATCTAATTTTGGAAATTTTGAAACATATTGATGATCGTAGGTATAATCAACTGTATTGGCTGTTCCCCCATTGATGAAGGTGGAAACCTTATCTCCGGTGCGATCAAAAACAAACAAATCCATTATTCCATCATAATTTAAGTCGATATCAGACACTTGTAAGAAGTTGAGTCCGCCAGCCCATGGATTTTTCATAATTGTTCCATTGGCTAATTGAACTTTAATGGTATCAGTTCTATTAAAATATAGTTGTGCTTGAGATTTAGAGGATAATGTAAGAATAAATGCAATAATAATAAAAGAATATAATTTCATTTGGAAATACTTTACACAAAGGTAATTAAACGGTTAAATAAAAGCAATAATTAATAATTACTTTATTATACGACATGCTCACCGAAATCGTTTGAAGACAAATAATCTCACATTTGTAATTCAGGCGTGAGGGCTTTTATTTCTCCCCGACATATCAATTAAAATCATTACTAAAAATGGCAACAAAAAAGGAACAGCAAAAAAACTAGGCTTGTGAAGTAATTTTAATAAAAATATTACGAGTATCACAAACACTATTCCAATTAGACCAATTAATCTCATTTTTCTCATGATACTTTAATTAAAGACAAACAACACCAATATCCTTTTTAGCCTCTCTATTACCCATTTCTGATGACTTTTCTAAATCGGCACAGCATGCTTTTTTATTGTTAGTTTTATAATAGCATTTACTTCTGGTGTAATAGGCCTCTGCATCGGGTTTTAGCGCTATACATTTATTCAAAATTTCAATTGCTTCGGTATATTTAGCAGTTTCAAATAATAAATTTCCTCTTTGATTCCAAGCTTCAAAATTATCAGGTTCTAATTCACACACGCGTTTAAAATCATTTAATGCCAAAACGTATTTTGATTTACCTTGTTGCCTGTAAATTTTGCCTCGCAATAAATAAGCAGGTACGTATTCGCGATTGAGTGCAAGCATTTTATTGCAATCTTTTATTGCTCCCGGCCAATCTTTTTTTTTATAATTAGCTTCGGCATGCATTGCATAAACCTTTATATCCTTTGTTTTAAAAATATCAATTAATGTATTATGGTCTCTTAATGCATCATCTAACTTTCCCATTTGAAGGTAGCATTCAGCCCTTGTAGCATAAATTTCTTCGGTATTCAATCTGTTAGCGACACAGGCATTAAAATCCTTGAGTGCAGGCTCATATTTTTTTTGATTCATCGAAATTTTTCCTCTCTCAAGTAAGGATTCACTGTGCATTGGATTTGTTTTTAATACCATATTAAAATCCGCTAAAGCCTCATTCACATTTCCTTTTTGCACTAAAATTTTCCCTCGAAGATAATACACATCTAATTGGGTGCATTTAAGTTCGATAGCTTTATTAAAATCTTTCAATGCATCGGATTCTTGCTTCTTAGCATAATAATACATCCCTCTTTTTAGGTAAGCATCGGTTTTATTGGGGTCCAATTGAATAGTTTTCGTAAAATCACTTATTGCTCTTTCGTCCTTGAGTTTATGATATAGTAATGCTCTAAAATAATAGGCATCCACATAATCATTTTTTAATTTAATCGCTTGCTCAAAGTTTTTAAGGGCTTCTTCCTTTTTGCCTAATTCAGCTTCGGCTCTAGCTTTATCACAATAAGATGGGACATGATTCTTATCTTTTAGCAAAGCCTGATCAAAATCTTTGATGGCTTCAACATAGTTTTTTGCATCTAATTTTTCTACTCCTTTATCATGAAAAACATAGGCGGGCTGTGCCTTTATATTAAAAAAGCAAATGCACAAGTAAATTAATAACAGGTGCTTGAGAAAAGTGAACATAAATAAATGTATTAGTTTGCCCTCAGTTTTTCGTACTTAGTAACATTTCCTGGGTCAATGGTATTGAGCAATGGGACAAGTTTACTTTTAACATCAGGAGTAGCAACTGAAAAAATATTCACAATTTCATCTGCTTTAGCTAAGAAAAAAATTTGCATTAAAAATGAACCCATTTGCATATTATGAACCTTCATTAATCCTTCTAAGGCTTCTGCAATATTTTTACGTGCCAATTCAGCATCATTGGTCATTAAATCAAGGCCTTTACGATGATAATTATATAAGCATGAACGAACGCCTTTAAAGTTTGCATTAGCTAAGTTTTCGGCAAGCCAATATCTATTTTTAGAGCCTTCGAATGCTTTCCAACCTTTGTCGGAAGCATTTTGCGCATTATTAACAATGGTTTGGGCTTTTTGATAATAAGGAGTTCCTCCATCAGGACTAAAAGTATCGTAATCTAATCCAATAAAAATAAACGCATAATAGCCTAATGTTGAGGTAAGATTATTTATAAATGTATTTTCATTGAATTCAAATGGCTGAAAAGGGGTGTATTTGAAAGTAAAATCATTATCTTGATAATTAATTAAATTTGTATTGTACGAACTTTTATAAACTGGCCTTCTTGCCTGGACTATGATATTAGCTTCAAATTCATCAACAGAAATTCTTTTGGTTACATTTATAGTGAGGTTACATTCTATCTTTTCATCTTGTTTAAAATTATCATTGGTCCAACGGGTATTATTCATGAACTCTTTGACAGCAGTTTCGAGGCTTTCAAACACACTTCTTTCAGTACCTTGGATAGCAGGGCTTAGCACTTTAACAGTACAATTGAGTTCTTGAGCAAACAAAAAATTGCTTAAGAAAATTAGGAAGGATGATAAAAAAACTTTAAATTTCATTTGCGCTCAAAAATACAATCCAAAACGGAAAAATAAAGTTAATATTTAAAATTATCGCAAATATTCTATTTTATCTTTGAGATATAAAAAAATTGCTAAAATATTCTATCTTTGAATTAAAATAATCTTGAAATCAATGAAAAAATTTGTCCTTTTAACCGTTTATTTATTGGGTGGTTTGCTAATCAGCAAAGCTGAGTTAAAACCAATTGCCTTAAAAATTGAAAATAAAATTAAGAACGGGATTTCTTTCTCTAAAGCTGAATTATTCGAGAGTACTCCGCAATCGAGGGAATATAAAGTTCAACTAAAGGAAACAGTAAGTGAGTCGGAGGTATTTCAAATTGATTTTTCTAAATTACAAAACGTATATGAACAAGCACCAGAAAACATAGAATTTTTAATTCCATTGTCCAATGGAACTAGTAAAACTTTAAAGCTATATCAAACTAACATTTATGCTCCCGGATTTAACCTATTTGCCAGTGCTAATCCAAATCAGGCTATAGATTATAAGGGTGGTGTTCATTATTGGGGAATAATTGATGGTGATTTTAATTCCATTGCGGCTATAAGTATTTTTGAGAATGAGGTAATGGGATTAATAACCTCAACTCATGAAGGAAATTTAGTTTTAGGTAAATTGGACAATGCTCCAATGGGCTACTATATTTTTTACAATGATAATAAACTTACAAAGTTAAATCCTATAGCATGTGGCACCCAAGATGATTATAGTGCGGGATACAGCGCTTTAGAATTACAAGAACCAGACAGGGCAATGGGTGATTGTTTAAGATTATTTTGGGAAGTAAATTACGATATTTATAATGGCAAAGGAAGCGTCATAAATGCGAGCAATTATGTTACAGGGTTGTTTAATCAAAGTGCAATTATTTATGCCAATGATGGTATTATTGTTGAACTTTCAGAGGTGTTTGTTTGGAATACCACAAGCCCTTATGTAGCAACTACTACCTCAGGACTTTTAAGTCAATTTCAAACCTATAGAAATACAATTAATGGTGATCTTGGACATTTACTTGGATACAATGGAGGAGGTGGCATTGCAGCAGGATTTAATGGAATATGTGCAAGTAATTTAAATAGCTCTCAGTGTTACAGTGGTGTAAATTCTTCTTATAATAATGTACCAACATATTCTTGGTCAGTAATGGTGGTAACACATGAACAAGGGCATTTAATGGGTTGCAGGCACACCCATGCCTGTGTTTGGAATGGTAATAATACTGCCATCGATAATTGTGGCCCAACTGCAGGATATGGATATGAAGGAAGTTGTTCAAATGCTCCAACACCAACCAGTGGTGGAACTATCATGAGCTACTGCCATTTGGTAGGTGGTGTTGGTATTAATTTATCGAATGGATTTGGAATTGAACCCAAAAATGTAATTATCAATAAAATTAATCTTGCAAGTTGTTTAACTGTTTGTTTAGGCAATACCTGTTTACCCTCTGCCAACATGAGCACAAGCAATATTTCAAATACTGTTGCAACCTTTAATTGGGCGGCAGTTTCTGGGGCTGTAAGTTATCATGTTCGTTACCGAATTATAGGTTCTACAAATTGGCAAATGACTACCGTTTCTGGAACTAGTTATAATGCCACAGGCCTCACTCCTGGTGCAAACTACGAATGGCAAGTGGAAACCATTTGTACAAGTGGAAACTCTATATTTACCATTTCAACAGAATTTATTACTCCGCCTTTAAGTTGCGATGTCCCAGTTAATCAACAAACTACAAACATATATTATTATGGAGGCACTTTTAGTTGGGATGCCGTTGGTGGAGCTATTAATTACAATTTAAGATATCGTCAAACTGGAACCAGTACATGGACAACGGTAAATAATGTAAACTCTCCATACTCAGTTTACTCATTAAATCAAAGTACCACCTATGAGTGGCAAGTTCAAACAAATTGTGCAGGAGGTGGAATTTCATCTTTTGGTAGTTCTAACACCTTTACCACCCCATTGCAACCTTGTATGATTCCTGAATATTTATACACTACAAATATTACCAGTAATTCCGCAACATTGAATTCAGGCCCGGGAGGATCACAGGGTGGAGGACAAATAAACTTTAGATATAGAGTAGCAGGAACAACAGCTTGGACAACCATAACTTCAACATCAAGTTACAATGCGCTTTCCTTGATACCAGGTACACAATATGAATGGCAAGCAGAAAACATTTGCGGACTAACTACATCAGGTTATTCTCAATCGGTTTATTTTACCACCTTGTGTAATCCATCTCAGGCAATCATATCGGCTAATGGGCCAACAAGTTTCTGCAGTGGTGAAAATGTTATTTTAACTGCTTCTCCAATAAATGGCTATGCATTTCAATGGTATAATAATAATGTAATAATTGCAGGTGCAACTTCAAGTACATTGACTGTTACAAACAGTGGCTCTTATTTTGTATTGGAAATGAATGGTGGGTGTGTTGATACTTCAAATATGATAAACATTACTGTGAATCCATTGCCAACTGTTACCATTTCTGCAGGTGGAAGCACTGCGCTATGTGCAGGTGCAACCTTAGTTTTGAGCAGCAGTCAAGCCAACGGAAATTTATGGAATACAGGTGAAACAAGTCAGTCCATATTAGTTAGTGTAGCAGGCACCTATACTGTAGTTTACACTAATGGAAATAATTGCAGTACTACTACCAGTATTGAAATAACAAATTCAAACAATTGTATTCCAACAACGCAGCTCAGAACTTCTGATTGCGGCAAACAAAACCTTGCCTTAAATGCGGCTATAATATGTAATGCTGTTGCTGGAGCTACCAACTATGATTTTGAATTTACAAATTTATCAAACAATGTTGTTGGAGTAAAAACTACTTCTACAACAAGTGTTAGCTTGAGTAGTGTAACTCCTGCTATTCAATTTGGGACGCAGTATAACGTACGTGTGCGAGCAAAAGTTGGAGGTATTTATGGGAACTATGGTAATATTTGCCAAATTGGTATAGTTTGTAACCCTAGTATTTGCGGAGTACCACAAACACAACTAAGGTCAAACGACTGCGGAAAATTAAATTTTAGTCCTTTGTCAGGTCAAATTATTGCAGATGCTGTGCCTGCTGCTTCTCAATATGAGTTTGAATTTAGATCAATTTCAACAAATGTATTATTCGCCACAAAATTACAAACATCTAATGTACTTGCATTAAATACTGTATCTCCCAGCCTACAATGGAACACGCAATACAATGTAAAAGTTAGAGCATACATTGCTGGCATTGCTGGAAACTATGGTTCAAACTGTGTAATAGGCTTTATTCCTGACCCAATTGTGACAGGAGTACCTAATACTCAACTTTCGAATTCTTCATGTGGAAAAACTAATTTGGCCTTAACAAGTTCTATCACATGCAATGCTGTTGTAGGTGCCAATAGTTACGAGTGGGAATTTAAAGATCAAAGTAATACCAACATTATTGCCACTAAAATTACTACAAGTACTGCATTGGTGTTGAGCACAGTTACAGGATTGCAATGGAATACACAATACAATGTAAGGGTGAGAGCCTATATTGGGGCGGTTTCAGGTAATTATAGTGTTTCTTGTATTATAGGCATAATTCCTGACCCCGCTATCAGTGGTGTTCCATCCACTAAATTAAGAACCAGTGATTGTGGAAAATTGAATTTTGGTTTAGGAGGTGTTGCTGTTGCAGATGTTGTTTCAGGTGCAGCTGAATATGAGTTCGAAATACGAAACAATATTACGAATGCCTTTATTACAAGCAAATTACAAAGTTCGAATGTACTAACCTTTAGTACAGTGCCTGCTTTTACTTGGAACACACAATATAAAATTAGTGTAAGAGCAAGAATTGGTAACATATGGGGAAGTTTTGGTGCAGCATGCACCATAGGTTTTATTTGTGATCCAAACATTTGTGGAGTACCAATTACTTCATTAAGGAATGGTGATTGCGGCAAATTGAATTTTAATTTTAGTACAGGTTATATAGTTGCAAATGTGGTTCCAGGCGCTACACTATATGAATTTGAAATTACAAATTTAAGTACAAATAGTATTTTAAGTGTTCAAGCAAGAACATCGATGAATTTGTATTTTAATTCGGTTGTACCAGCTTTACAAAATAACTTGCAATATAGTATTAGAGTAAGGGCTACCATTTCGGGTGTAGTAGGTACTTATGGAAATGCATGTACTATTGGATTTGCCAGCGGGAGCAGAAGCAGTGAAATTGAAAATAGCAATATAGAAAAGGGTAATATCAATGAAGGTGACTTCAAAATAATTTTTTACCCAAACCCTTTTAGTGATAATGCTAGTTATATGATTCAATCTACATTAGAAGAAAAAATTGAATTACAAATTATTGATATCTACGGTAGAATGATTTTATCAAAAAATGTAAATAGCAATGAAAATTTGAAATTTGGAAACGACTTAGCCAAAGGAAATTATTTTATGAAAGCTACCAATAACAAAGGTGAACAAACTATCATAAAACTAATGAAGGTAGAGTAATGTAGAGTAAGTTGGGTGAATATTTTACCTGTTTTTGGAGCGATTAAATTCAAACTCAGTCAACAAAGTACATTCCAACATCTCCTTTATTTTTTACTGCAATTTCACCTCTATAGGTGCAATTAAATTTATCTTTAATCAAATTAAAGGTATTAGCACTAATATTTATTTTTCCCGGTTCGCCATAGCTTTCCATGCGGGAAGCTAAATTTACAGCATCACCCCATATATCATAAACAAACTTTTTATTCCCAACTACACCAGCCACTAATGGTCCTGTATTTATTCCGATACGAAGTTGTCCTAAGCCTTTGATTCCACTTTTTTCATTATCCAAAATATATTCATTCATAAAATCTTGAATTTCTATAGCTGCATTTACCATTTCAACTGCATGAGTAGTATTTTCAATTGGCAAACCAGCAGCAACCATATAACTATCGCCAATGGTTTTAATTTTTTCTATTTGGTATTTATCAATAATATTATCAAAAGCTTTAAAACACCTATCTAGCTGCGCCACTAACTCTTGCGGAGTCATGTTTGCGGCAATTTTTGTAAAATCTTTAAAATCTGTAAACATTACTGTAACTTGATCAAAATTTTTAGCTTGTGTAGTGCCAAATTCTTTTAATTCTTTAGCTATTTCAAATGGTAAAATATTCAAAAGTAGTTTTTCACTTCTATCTCTTTCAATGGAAATTATTTCATTTTTAGCCACCAGTTCTTGCGTCCTTTCCTGCACTTTAGCTTCCAAAATAATATTTTGTTGGCTAATGATTTCAGCATTTTCCTTTAGTTGTTTCAACAAATCCTCCTGTGCTTTTAATTTTTCTTCACGTTCTTTACTAAGTTGTTGCTCGTTTTCTAATGATTTGGCCACAAACAAAACATTTTCAATTGTTTTATTAAGTGTAATTTCAAAATCTTGAAAATCGATTGGTTTAATTAAAAAGTCGAAGGCGCCTTGATTCATGGCTGTTCTTATGTTCTTTAAATCGCCATAGGCAGATATCACTAAGGATTGAATTGGTTTTTGAAGTTCTTTAATTTTACTTAATAGGGTTAAGCCATCCATACCTGGCATATTTATATCAGTAAGCACCAATGCAATTTCTTGGTGTTCGGCAAGCTTTTCAAGAGCTTCATTCCCATTACGTGCAAACACAAAATTAAATTGATTTTCTCTAATTTGTTTGCGAAAGCGCTGTGAAATTAGTGCTTCCATATCAGGTTCATCATCGACAGCTAAAATTTTCATAGTGGCAATATAATTATAAACTCTGTAAAATTATTCATTTCAGTGTCAACTTTCAAAGTTCCACCGTGAGCTTTTATAATATCATTGCAAATGCTAAGCCCGAGTCCTGTTCCTTCACCTGATGGTTTGGTGGTAAAAAATGGTTCAAATATTTTTTGTTTAACATTTGCAGGAATACCAGCACCATTATCTCTTATTTTAATATGTACATGAGCATTAATTAACAATGTAGAAATAGTTATTTTAGGGCTAAAGTTGGACTCTTGGTGATGATTTTTTAATTGTATGAATTTATCATTAGTGGCATAAAAAGCATTATTGAGCAAGTTCAAGATAACTCTTGAAATATCTTGAGGTATTACATTTAATTGGGGTAAATTACTATCAAGATTTTTCTCAATTAAACAGTTAAAATCTGGAACTTTTGCACGCATGCCTTGATATGAAAGATCTGTAAACTCATTGCAAATTTGATTAATATCAGTCATTTGTTTTTCACCTTCTCCTCCACGTGCGTGCTGCAACATACTCATCACAATGCTATTGGCTCTTTTTCCATGATGATTTATTTTTTCTAAATTGCTTTTTAAATGTCTTAAAATATCTTGCTTATCTTCATCATCATTACTGTCATTAAATTCATCAATTAGTTCTTGTGAAAGTTGTGAAAAATTCGTTACAAAATTCAATGGATTCTTAATTTCATGCGCAATTCCTGCTGTAAGTGAGCCTAAGGATGCCAGCTTTTCTTGTTGAACTAACTGTTGTTGTGTATTTTTTAAATCATTATGAGCTCTATTCAATTCATCGGCACTCTTTGTTTTTAATTTAAAGCGATTGTATATTAAACCTATTAAAAGTAACAATAATACTGCAACTCCAATTAAACTATTTCTTAAAATGGTTTGCTTTTTAATTTCAGCTTCTTTTATTTTATTTTGTTGATTAAGCGATTCAATTTCAAAATCTTTTTTTTCAACATTATATTTCTCTTGCATTTCACTTATTTGTTTTGTTTTTTCAATAGTGAAAGTGCTATCCTTAATAGCCACATATTTCTTATGATAATATAACGACTTCTTGAAATCTCCTTTGGCTTCATACAGCTCAAATAAATTTTGATAGGCATCTGTAGTACCCATGTTATCCTTTAATCTCTCAAGGTAGGCACAGGCTTCAATTAATAAAGGTTCAGCATAGCTTAATTTTTTTAATTTTGTATAAACATTTGCCCTATTTAATGCTGTATACGACAACCACAAAGAATCTACTGGCTTCATTTTGATTAACAGTTGATGTGTTATATCGAAATGTTTTAATGCCATTTCAAACATTGCCATTTTTTTGTAGGTTAGACCTAAATTGTTATTTCCACTAATAATGCCGTTGGTATCCTTTATATTTTCAGAAATAGTGATACCCAATTTGTGTTTTTCAATGGCCGAATCATATTTTTTCTGGTTTTCGTCAAGAATAGCAATATTATCGTACACCGCTGCCAAATACAAACTATCCTTTAATTCATAGCATTTGTTCAGTTCTTTTAAATAATATTCTTCCGCCTTAGCAAAATTATTTTGTCGAAAATAAATAATTCCAATTGCATTATAGATATCGAGTAATCTAGTATTTAATTTTTGATTTTCGGCTACTTTAAGTGCTTCAAGATGAAATCTCAAAGCATTTACATAATCCGAAACTGTAAAATAACTGTTTGCTAATGCAAAATTTGATTCAATTAACCAATAACTATTTTTCAAATTCTTTGCATGTGCAACTGCCTTTTCTGCCGCGAGAATTGATTCTTTAAATTGATTCAACCAAAAATAACATTTCTTTTTTTCAATGAATGCTTTAATTAAACCTTCTTTATAGTCCAATTTTTCGGCCATCTTTAAGGCAGCATTAGCATACTCCAATGCTTTTTGGGCATCATTTTTTCTGTAAGATGCAGCAAATTCCAACAATGAATTTACATGAGAAGTATCTTGTTTTAATGATGCTCCTTTTTCATTTGAATCACTGTTAATACTGGCAAAGAGCACATTAAATGACAGAATTAATAAAAAGATAATTTTTATTCTAATCATTATATTAAGTTCCTCCTAGTGATACAATTTTTTCGCGTAATTGCTCAAAATCTATTGGTTTGGTTATAAAATCATCGGCACCTAATGAAAAAGCCTTATCATAGTTTTGTTGATCACCATAGGCTGTAACCATCATAACCTTCAATTGTGGAAACTTTGATTTAACTTCTTTAAGTAAATCGAGTCCTGACTTACCTGGCATATTTATATCAGACAATATTAATACTATGTCAATTGGATTTAAACTACTTAAATACTGCGTTGCTGATTCGGCAGAAAAAGCAAAATGAAATTCAAATTGATTGCTTTTTAAATCTTTTCTGAAACGTTGCATGAATAGCGATTCAACATCTTGCTCATCATCAACTATCATTATTTTTATCATGGTAATAAATTTATATTTTTAAATCAATAGTAAACTTGGTGCCTTTGCCATATTCACTTTGCACTTTAATTTCTCCACCATGGGATTTAATTATATCATAACAAATCGAAAGCCCAAGTCCAGTGCCTTCACCAGTTGGTTTTGTAGTAAAAAAAGGATTAAAAATTTTTTCTTTTACTTCATCAGAAATTCCAGTTCCGTTGTCTTCAATTCCTATTGAAATTACGTCAATTAAGTGCTTTGTTGAAACAATTACAGTAGGCTTCCAATTAGGTTCATTCTCATTGTTAGCACGTTCGCTTACAGCATAAAAAGCGTTATTCAACAAATTAATTACGACCCTATTTATATCTTGAGGTATGATATTTACTTTGTCGATTTTATCATCAAAATCTTTTACAATCTCACATTGAAAACTACTATTTTTAGCCCTAATACCGTGAAAAGCAATAGTAGTATCCTCTTCTAATTGCTGATTAATTTTTACCGGAATTTTTTCTCCCTTTTGCTCTCTACTATGCATCAACATTCCTTTCACAATTCTATCGGCTCTCTTGCCATGATGTGCAATTTTTTCTAAGTTTGACTTAATATCTTTAATGATTTCAATTTTATCTTCATTCGTTGTTTCAGAGGCTTCATATTCTTGAATTAGCTCTGCTGAAAGTTCCGAAAAATTATTTACAAAATTTAGGGGATTCTGTATTTCGTGAGCAATTCCTGCAGTTAGCTGACCAAGTGAAGCCATTTTTTCTGATTGAATCAATTGGGCTTGTGTGGACTTCAAGTTTTCTACGGTCAATTGTAATTCATCATTTGCCTTAGCCAATGCGATATTGCTTGATTTAATTTCTTCTTGAGCCTTTTCTAGATCATTAACCATCCTATTAAATGCAACACCTAACTCACCAATTTCATCTCGTGAATAATTGTTCACTCTTTGTGACAAGTCACCTTCTCCAACTCTATTAGCAGCATCACGCAAAGCCAATACTGGCACTGAAATATTCCGAGCAAGCCAAAATCCAATTAAAATTCCAACAATAAATACAATTAAACTTACAGCTAAAGAAGTTAATCTAATTTGCTTTTTACTATCCACAATTTCATTTGTTGAAAAACCAAGCAAGATAGAGCCATTCATTAAACTAGTATTAAAGCTAGATTCTTTCACAATTATTGAATCATTTGAAGTTTGGTTCACATCAATATTAATTCCATCAGGATAAGTTTTAAAAACTGTTCTTTTTATATTGTATGAACTGTGATTATCATTCCAAATGGTATCAGTTTGCAAAATCGAAATAAATCTTAAATGAGGGTCACCTTTTACAAAATCTATGGCAGTTTGAACACCTTCAAAATTTTGTTCCGTAATAGCTATTTTAACTCCCAAAGCTACTGTGTTAGCTAAATTTTGAATTTCTTTATTGAAATTTTTCAGGAGATATTTTTCTTGTTGAATGGGGAAATAAAATAAAATAAAAAAGGCAAACATCATTACAACTGAAAGCACAGTAAGCCAAATTTTGGTTTTTAATGTTATCCTCAAAATAAGTATTTTTTAGTGTTTTTTATTCTTTTGAATTCCGAAATTATTACAAATCTTTTTTACCATCCACAGCTATTAATTTTCCTTCATTACTTGAAGTATGCTGTACAATACCAATGGCCCCGGGAGTTTGAGCAACAAATGACTCTAACTCATTCATTGAATTAAAAAAAGTTGGTGCTGAAGTTTTGCCTTGAAACACAAGAGCTAGCCAAAATCTGTTTAACTCATCACCAGTCATATTATATATTCTTTTAGACGTATTTTGTCCAATAGGAGTGTTTGTTTTCATTAAAGCAATTACAATTTTGGTTCCATCTCCCCAGCGCTGTTTTTCACCCTTCATTACTGTTTTAAGTTCTTTTTCGGACATAGCTGTAGGAACACCTTTGGCATTGCCAATAACACCTAATTTGTCTTGAGCTAATACACTTATGTTGGTGCTTAAAAATATGATGACCAGTAAAAAAACAATTTTAGCCAGTCTATTTTTTAATTGATTACGATATGTATTTTTCATCATTAAAATCCTATTGCAAATTGAGCTGTATATTTATCTACCATTCCAGCACGCGCAGATTTGCTGTGCTCATATTCAAATTTGACCACTGCTAAATAATTAATTTGATATCTAAAACCAATTAAGTATGAAGTGGTATTATCCTTAAGGAAGTAAATTTCATTTCTTGCAAACTCCGACCAATCAAATCTTACATAAGGAATATATTTATCCTTAACTCTATATCCAGCATAAGCATACATGATAGCGCTTTGGGCCCTACCAGTGCTATCTGTATTATTAATGGCTATGGTGCCTTCACTTAAAAATTCATACTTGCCTTTAAAATAGGCAACAGAACCCGTCATTAGTTCTTGGGTAAGTGATTTGGATAACTGGTTTACAGTCCCGCCATGCAAATGAGTTGATAAGGCATTTGACGAAAGAATATCTCTATAATAAGATGCACCAATTCTTAAACCATCAATTGGTTTAATATGGAATGCAGCAGTGATGGACTTATATATATTGTTATCAAGTACATCATTTGAACCTAAACCATTACCAACCATAATATCATATCCAAACTTCAATTTACCTAGATTCAAACCTTGCAAACTTACCCCTGTAGTGTGTAAAGGAATAATACCTGAATTAAACATTAATGGACGAAAAATAGTGGGGAAAAACACACGTCCATGATGATATGTATCATTCCAATAATTAAGCGGAGTATGGTGTTTACCAGCTAAAAAATTATGATTTCCTTTATAATTGTATTTTAAAATAATTCTTTCAATACTTACATCAAATAAAGTTGGGGATGTAGCCGAGTATTTAAAAACACTTTCCCCTAAAAATGAAACTCTATCGCTCAAATCTGAGGTAATAAACAAGTCTTGCTCACCCAAAGAAAAAGAACCCTTTTCCTTTTGATAACTACCTAACACATCCACAAATCCTTTAATTTGGGTATTGGTAATTTGTGCCATCATTTCTGATGTATATGTTATGGAAATCAAAATTGCAAACCATAACATTCTTATTTGTTTTTTCATAAAATAAGGAGAAATATTAGAAAGCAAATATAAACTAATTTATGATTAAGATATTCCATAAAATGAAATTCAATTTTGAACTATTGAATTCTTTTTTTACATCAATTTTCATAGGTAATTTTAATCGCTTGAATGAAATGATACAATGATCTTATGTCAAAAAATGTTTCTATTATTAATTTTCATACCAAAATTGCTTTAATATATCTGTAGACATAAATGTGACATTTTCCTGTTATTATTTTGTAGATTCGTGCAAAAAATCACTTGCAATGTATTTATTAAAATCAAGATTTATTTTCATTTTTCTATTTAGCTTTCCATTTGTTTTATGTGCTCAAAAGGCGGTGCATGTTGAAAGCCCATACGGAAATAGTAATGATGGCAGCTTGCCAACTTGGGCTAAGGAGATGTATAAGTCAAATCCAAATTTATACTTGGTAAAAAAATTGTATGAGAATCACTACCAAACGCATCCTTTTGAAAAAAATGAACATACCCAATATTATAAAAGATGGGTGCACTATGTTCAAAATTTAGTTGATGACAATGGTAATGTTGTATACCCTAATCGTCAACAGCATGATCAAATTAATAATGCCTATCAACAGCAAATAAATTCGCGACAAAGCTCCTTTGGACCGGGATCAGAATGGAGCTGTATTGGACCTTTTGATTTTGATAAAGATGCAAATGGAAGAAGTCATGCGCCAGGAGCTGCACATGTGTACACCATTGAAAAAAGTGCTAGTAATCCCAACTTTTTAGTTGCAGGTACTGCTAATGCTGGCGTTTACAAAACTATAGATAAAGGATTAAATTGGGTTCCATTAACAGAAAATTTATTAATTGGAGAATGCAATGCTGTGGAAATACAGTTTAACAATACTGACGTTATTTATGCCGGTGGCAATGGAAGAATTTATAAAACTATTGATGGTGGTGTAAATTGGTTTGAAACTGGTGATGCTGCATTCAATAGTAATTTCCACAAAGTTTATAGTATTGTGATGGTTCCAGGGCATGAACAAAAGCTCTTTGCAAGCACTAACTTTGGTCTGTACGGTACTTTAGATGGTGGAACAACATGGAATCAATTAGTTTCAAGTCCAGGCACAAATGAGTATTTTGGGGATATTGAATTACATCCTACTGACACTAACATTGTTTATGCTATTTACAATTCAAAATTAGTAGGTGGAAACAATAAACTCACTCAGTTTTACAAATCAATAGATGGGGGAAATTCCTTTAATCCTATAAATTTATGGCCATCATCAGCAAGTACAATAACAGGAGCAAATCATCAAAGAAGGGCCGAAATAGCCGTAACTCCAGCTGCTCCAAACAGGGTATATGCAATTCTGACTGGAAAATTTGGAGGTGGCGAAGGATTATTTGGTTTTTATAGAAGTGAAGATGCAGGAGAAACATGGACACATTACTGTTGCGGATCTGGCCCAGGTGGGTTGGCTGCAGTTGATAATGTGAATGTAATGGGTTACGCTGATGATGGAACTGATGATGGTGGGCAATATTATTATGACTTAGCTATTGCCGCTGACCAAATAAATCCTGATAAAGTGCATGTTGCAGGTATAATGCAGTGGATAAGTACTGATGCAGGTAGTTCTTTTACTTGCGTTAATAGTTGGTCAGAACCTGATAATGATAAATATGTGCATGCAGACATTCATGACATTAGAATATACAACAATGAAGTTTGGGTAGCCTGCGATGGTGGAATTTTTCTTTCAGAAGATTCAGGTTTAACGAGTTTTAATAGAAGACAATTAGGAATTGCTGGTACAGATTTCTGGGGATTTGGCGCTGGATTTAAAGATGGTAACATTATGTTAGGTGGCACATATCATAACAGTCATTTACTAAAAAATAATAATGTTTATGAAAACGGTTGGATTTCATATACTGGGTCGGCAGATGGCTTCAGAGGTTTTGTAAATCCAGGTTATAACAAATGGGTTTATAATGATTCACGTAAAGATAAAGTACCAGCAACAAGAACTGATCCTTTTATTAATTATCCATTCGAAAAACAACCCAATGCTTCCTATTTTTTAGGTTTTTCATGTCCATTAGTGTGGCATCCTACATGTTTTTCAACCGTTTATTCAGGAGTTGATGGTGTATTGTGGCGCTCCAATGATGACGGAATTTCATGGACCTCGATAAAAAGCTTTGGAACTGGTGATGTTACAGATATCGAGATTGCTTTTGATGACCCAAATAAAATATATGTAGTATACTCACCAGTAAGTGGTGCACGTCAAATTCAAAAAACAATTGATGGAGGTGTTAACTGGACAAATATTTCAATACCAAGCAGTGTGCTTCCTTCAAATAGTAGTTCGCAAATAGATATTACCCTTGATGTGCATCATTCTGATAATTTATGGGCAGCAATTTTAACAGGGAATACAAGTAGCAATGGCAACAAAATTTATAAAACTATTGATGGTGGTTCAACATGGAATAATATTACTACTGCTGCTTTAGATAATCAAACTATTCAGTCAATTGTTTTTCAAAGAGGTACTGATGGGGGTGTTTATTTAGGTACTAATAAAACAGTATTTTATAGAAATAATTTAATGCCAGATTGGGAATTATATAACAATCATTTACCTGCATTAACCTCTAGCTTGGCTATGGTTCCTTGGTATAAAGGTGGTAAAATTAGAAATGCTTCAAATCGCAGTGTTTGGGAAGCTCCTTTATATGAAATAGGTGCACCAATCGCACAAATCACAGTTGATAAACAAAGCTCTGGATGTTTAAGAGATACTTTTTTACTTTCCGATTATTCGTCACAATACCAATCTGGTGCTACTTGGAGCTGGCAAATTACTCCTGCACCTGCATTCAACACACCTTTAAATCAAGAACAAGTACAAGTGGTGTTTGGTAGTGTGGGTAGTTATCAAGTGTCATTAGTAGTGACCGATAGCTTAGGTTCTGATTCAATTACATATGCAAATTACATTACAATTACCAACGAATGCAATGCAGATTCCATCCCAGGTAACGCACTCGACATTGCAAGTGCGGGTCAGTTTGGAGCATGCAATAACCCATTATTTTTAAATTCTAATACTGTTACCATGAGTGCGTGGATTAAGTTGAATGGGCCGCAGGCAGATTGGGCTGGCATATTATTTTTTAGAGGTGGCTCTACCACCACTGGTATTAATTTTAGGGACAATGGTGGTCAAATTGGTTATCATTGGGATGGCGATAAATGGGGTTGGGATGCAGGTCCAATTATTAATGAAAATGAATGGGCTCATGTGGCATTGGTAGTTACTCCAACTTCAGCCACAATTTATTTGAATGGGGTTGGGTATACCAATAATGATAATCATAATATTGAAGCATTTGATTCGCCTTTAGTACTTGGCAAAGATCCTTGGGGAAGTTCAAGAACATTCAATGGATTAATTGATGAAGTATGCATATACAATAGAGCCCTTTCTCAAAATGAAATTAGAGAATTAATGCATTTAACTAAAAAGCCAAATATTGATTCAACATTGGTCACATACTTACAGTTCAACGAAAGTAATGGGATTGCTTACGATAAATCTGGAATTAACCACATTTCTTTAGCAGGTGGTTCTAGTAGAACAACATCTACAGCGCCTGTTGGAGGGGGAGTTAGCCAACGATTAAACATTAATAATACAGGAAGTAATAGCTTTGGAAATACAGGGTTAATTTCCAATTTTGGAGGTGTAATTTTGCCCAATGGAGAAGTTTGCGTCACACGTATTAACCTTCAACCAGATGTAACGCCATCGCAACCTGATAGCACTTCAACCACTTATTGGATAATTGAAAATTATGGAAGCAATATTGAATTTGATACGCTTATCTCAGTAGAATTTGAACGTACTGGAATTAATTTGCCCAACTGTAATAAAAACAAATTATACACTCGAAAAACAAATGCTGACGGACCCGTTTGGGGCGAGCCAATTGATCAGGCAGATGTATGTATTGGAACTCTACCTAATAACAAAATTACTTTTGAAACAGGAAACAGTGTTTACCAATCTGGACAATTTGCGATTGGTGCTAATATGCTTAATCCAACTTCAAGCAACTGGTTTAGTTTTTCTGCAAGTCCATATAAAGAAGGAACCGCCTTATTAAATTGGACCACGGGCAAGGAAAATAACACCTCTCATTTCTTTGTAGAGAGAAGATTTTCTGGTAAAGGATTTATTACTATAGATTCCATAAAAGCAACGGGGAACTCAGGCGTTTCAACAAATTATCAGTGCATTGATAAATATCCACAACGAGGTTTAAATGAATACAGAATTAAACTTGTGTATTCAACTGGTGAGATTGTTTTTAGTGAGATTAAATCAGTCTTATTTAGAGCAATCCCTCAAAAAATTATGATATATCCAAATCCACAAAAAGTTGGCGAAGATATTACAATTGTGAGCGAATACAATAAACTTAAATATGAAATGTTTGAATCAAATGGTAGATTATTACTTTCAGGAACAATTGAAAACAATGTGGGTAAAATTTCAACATTAAATTTAAGCAAAGGCAACTACAATTTAATTTTTACAGTCGAAGAAAACAAACATTTATATAAAGTTATATTACATTAATTCAAGAAAATCCAATTCATAAAATTTTGCAAAGAGATATTGCAATATTTTTTAATTTTGAACAAAATATTAATATATGCCTATTTATCATCGTTTAGGAAAGTTTCCGCAAAAGCGACATACCATTTTTAAAAATGAAAATGGCCAACATCAGTATGAACAACTCTTTGGTACCGAAGGTTTCAATAGTCATTCATCATTACTTTATCATGTTAACCGCCCAACTCAAGTAAAAGAAATTTTAAAATCTTATGATGTAAGACCCGAAATTGCAATCGATAAAAATATTAAATCATTATTACTAAAAGGTTTTGAAATTACACCTGAAAAAGATTTTTTAGCCAGCCGAAAAGCATTGTTGCTTAATAACGATTGTATTATTGGATTAGCTGCTCCAAAGGAAAGTTTAACCAATTATTTTTACAAAAATGCTGATGCCGATGAAATGCTTTTTGTGCATAAGGGAAAAGGTAAATTAAGAACCTTTATGGGAAATATTGATTTCGAATATGGTGATTATTTAATCATTCCACGTGGTATGATTTATCAAATCGAATTTGAATCCGATGATAATCGCTTATTGTATTTAGAAACAATTCACGCTCTTTATACTCCTAAAAGGTATAAGAGTTCATCAGGTCAATTATTGGAGCATTCACCATTTTGTGAACGTGATTTTAAATTGCCTACCGAATTAGAAACATACAACCAAAAAGGAGATTTTATTGTAAAAATCAAAAAAGAAGGAATGATTCATGAAGTAGTATATGCTACTCACCCTTTTGATGTTGTTGGATGGGATGGCTATAATTTCCCTTGGGGTTTTAGCATACATAATTTTGAACCTATAACAGGAAGAGTGCATCAACCGCCACCGGTTCATCAAACGTTTGAAACGCCAGCATTTGTGGTATGTTCATTTTGCCCAAGGTTGTACGATTATCACCCACAATCAATTCCTGCACCATACAATCATAGTAACATTGATAGTGATGAAGTGTTGTATTATGTAGATGGTGATTTTATGAGCAGAAATAATATAGAGCAAGGTCATATCACCTTGCACCCAAAAGGCATTCCACATGGGCCAGCGCCAGGTGCTATGGAAAGAAGTATTGGACACAAAGAAACTCAAGAATTAGCCGTAATGATAGACACTTTTAGGCCATTACAAGTAACCAAACAAGCTATGCAAATTGATGATGGTAAATATTATAAGAGTTGGGTGGAATAAATGTGCCAATTAAGCAATTTAACGATGTGCCAATAATGCATTGTGCCAATTGCCTTAGTATGATGCATTAAATTATGACTATAGTATAATGGAATTTACCAAACAAGAAAAATATAAGGAAAATGTTATTTTAAAGCTGACTTTTGAGTTTGCCAAAGAAATTATCTTATTTACTGAATTGTTAGAGAAGGAGCGGAAATTTACATTTGCTAATCAAATATTGAGATCAGGAAAAAGTATTGGTGCAAATGTTAAAGAAGCTCAAAATGCTGAGAGTAATGCCGACTTTGTACATAAACTTAAAATAGCTTTAAAAGAAGCAGATGAATTAGAATATTGGTTATTTTTGTGCAATGAATGTGAAGGTTATCCAAATGCTAATGATCTATTAAATAAACTTCATGAAATCATTAAAATAATGTCTAAAATAATTCATTCAACAAAACAAAGAATCTAATACAAACAATTAAAAAGTGTTGATAAAAATGTAAAATAAAAGTTTATACTTATTGTCACCCCCGAAGCATCGGGAGTTTCATTTGTACATTTATTAATTAAATGAAATATAACTCTAACACTTAATATAGTAAACCGTCATACCAATTGGCACAATGCTTCATTGGCACATTAATTAATTATAATGAAATATAACTCTAACACTTAATTTAGTAAACCGTCATACCAATTGGCACATTGCTTCATTGGCACATTGGCACATTAAATAATCAACATGAAAGAAATAAAAAACGTAGAATACGGCTTAGAGAAAATCTTCGAAGGAGCTCAAGATTTTTTACCACTACTAGGTACCGATTATGTAGAATTTTATGTGGGCAATGCCAAACAATCGGCCCACTTTTATAAAACAGCATTTGGCTTTCAATCACATGCTTATGCAGGATTGGAGACTGGATTAAAAGATCGTGTGAGTTATGTTCTCAAACAAGATAAAATTCGTTTGGTTTTGACTACAGCGCTTAACAGTGAATCACCTATTGGGGAACACGTTAAAAAACATGGAGATGGTGTTAAAGTTATTGCACTTTGGGTTGAAGATGCACGTAAATCTTGGGAAGAAACAACTAAAAGAGGTGCAAAATCATTTATGGAACCCACTGTTGAAAAAGATGAGCATGGAGAAACGGTGCGTGCTGGTATCTATACCTATGGAGAAACGGTGCACATGTTTGTTGAACGTAAAAATTACAAAGGAACTTTCCTTCCTGGTTTTGTAGAATGGAAAAGCGACTACAATCCAAGCCCAGTGGGTTTAAAATTTATTGACCATATGGTAGGAAATGTGGGCTGGAACCAAATGAACGCCACTGTTAAATGGTATGAGGATGTAATGGGTTTTGTTAACTTTTTATCTTTTGATGACAAACAAATTACTACTGAATATTCTGCTTTAATGAGCAAGGTAATGAGTAATGGAAATGGTAGAATCAAATTCCCTATCAATGAACCGGCCGAAGGTAAAAAGAAATCGCAGATTGAAGAGTATATTGATTTTTATGAGGGGGCAGGTGTTCAACATTTAGCTTTAGCCACTAATGATATAATTGAAACTGTGTCTCAATTAAAAGCTCGTGGGGTAGAATTTTTACCACCTCCACCTCAAGCTTATTATGATGATATTCCAAACCGATTGGGTGTTCATATGGCTATTATGAAAGAAGACATTAAAGAACTACAAAAACTCTCCATTTTAGTTGATGCTGATGAGGAAGGTTACTTGCTTCAAATATTTACAAAGCCAGTGGAAGACCGACCAACTTTATTTTACGAAATTATACAGCGCATGGGAGCCAAAGGCTTTGGTGCCGGTAACTTTAAAGCCTTGTTTGAATCAATAGAGCGAGAGCAAGAAAGAAGAGGAACACTTTAAGAAATTGTAAGGTCAACTAAATTTAGTTGGCCTTTTTTATTGTTTGATAATTTTTGTTGTTGTGTGATATTCATTCGCCTTCATGCTTAACAAATAAAGTCCATTTGGTATGTCCCCAAATTCGAGCTTGATGCTTGAATGTTCCTGTCTATATAATTCAATAACTTCTTGATGTATTCTTACTCCTCCAATATCATATAATTCAATGAATACTTTTAATTGATTACAAACTGAAAATTTAAATCTTAATTCATTTGTAAAAGGATTCGGATAAACCTTTAATTGTTCCTTCAATTCATTATCATAGCCATATTCGCCTTTTGAAATTGATGCATTTCTAACATCGATTAGCTCATCAATACAATCAGTTTTAATACCTAAATGTTCATTGGTAAAGGAAATAGTATCGGAAGTGTAAGGATAATTATAATTGCTTGTGACATGCGCGTAATATTTACCTGGACTTGTAACAGTTAATTCTATATCTGAATTAGCTATTGGCTGCCCATCTTTAAACCATTCAACGCGCCTTATATAATAATCTTCTAAAGTAAATCCAAAAGCTATAGTATCCATAAATAAATAATACCCCTGGGGTATTGGATTCCTACCTTCATAGTTAAAGTTTAATGAAATTTTATTCCCATTTGCATTTGTTTGCAGTTGAAAGCTTGGAACAGTATAATAAACCCGTGAGCCTCCAACAGAGACACTTCCTAATGTATCACCTTCAATATTATTGGTGCCATAAATAATATATTCCCTTTCTAACAATTGGTAATCGAAACCATCAATAAAAAAAAATTTAATATAACATGGTTTAGAAATTATAATTTTATGATCATCCCCATAAGTTACTCCTTGACCATTAATCCCAACATAACAATTTCTTATCTCTGGTAAATTATCACTGATAATATACTGTGGCTTTAGTACTAAGTATGCTGTAATTTCAATGGTATCAAAAACCGCAGAGTGATAATGACTTAGTTTTTTCATTGAAATGATAAGATTATATCTTGGTGGCTTTCCCTTTGCAAGAACAGCACTATTTAAGGTAAAACCCAAAATAAAAATAAGTCCAAACATATTTTTCATGTTTAGATAACTTATTAAAATGTTTAATATTGTTTAAAATCAAAATTCACTTTAACAAAATCAATATGTTAAAACGCAATTTAAAAGTAAAATCCAGTAAACGTTCTTAAAGGATGAAACTACTTATACAAAGCAAACACCACCATCTTTTTATGCAAATCAATTGGAATTGTTTTCCATTGCGCTATGGTTTTTGTAGCGATAAATTGTTCGGGAAGCGTTAATTCTGAAGCTATACACAATTTTGTTGTGGGTTTACATATTTCTAAAATATGTGCAAATAAGTGGTTATTTCTGAATGGCGTTTCAATAAATAATTGTGTTTGATTGTGCTGATACATCAAATTTTCCAAGGTGGCAATGCGTTTTCCGCGCTCCGATTTTTCGATGGGCATATAACCATTAAAGGCAAAGTTTTGTCCGTTAAATCCAGAGGCCATCAGCGTTAAAATAATTGATGATGGTCCAACTAATGGCCTTACTTCAATATTATTATTATGGGCAATCTTCACTGCATCAGCACCAGGATCAGCCACACCTGGGCATCCCGCTTCTGATAGTATTCCAATATTAACCGACTCAATATTCTTTTTAATAAATACTGTTAAGTTAGTTTGATCGGCACCTTTGGTCATTTCAAAAAAAGGTAACTCATCGAAATTTTTGGTAAAACCTATTTTTCTTAAATATCTTCTTGCACTTCTTAAATCTTCTACAATAAAGGCATCGCAAGCCATTGCAGCTGGTGCAACTTCGGGTGGTATTACACTCAAATTTTCGTTGCTGCTGAGTGTGCAGGGGATCACATAAATACAGTTTTTCAAATTTTTATTTATTATTTATACAGCTACATCATATTCGCGCAAAGCACTGTTGAGCGAGGTTTTTAAATCAGTACTTGCTTTTCTTTTTCCAATAATTAAAGCGCAAGGTACCTGATAGGTTCCAGCATTAAATTGTTTGCTATAGGCGCCAGGTATAACAACTGAACGCGCTGGGACATAGCCTTTCATTTCAATTGGTTCAGCTCCTGTAACATCTATAATTTTTGTACTCATGGTGAGTACCACATTAGCGCCAAGCACAGCCTCCTTACCTACCCTAACACCTTCAACCACTATACTTCTTGAACCAATAAATGCACCATCTTCAATAATTACAGGTGAAGCTTGAACAGGCTCAAGTACCCCTCCTATTCCTACGCCTCCACTCAAATGTACATTTTTACCTATCTGAGCACAAGAACCAACAGTTGCCCATGTATCCACCATAGTTCCTGAATCAACGTATGCTCCAATATTCACATAACTAGGCATTAATATCACACCTGAAGCCAAATAAGCGCCATATCTTGCCACAGCACTTGGTACAACACGCACACCGAGTTCCTTATAATTGCGTTTTAATAGCATTTTATCATAATACTGAAAAATACCTACTTCATGCACTTCCATTTGTTGTATAGGAAAATACATTATCACCGCCTTTTTTATCCATTCATTAACTTGCCAGTTACCATCTTCTAAAGGTTCTGCCACTCTTAATTTACCTTCGTCTAACAGGGCAATCACTTCTCTGATAATATCCTGCATTTGTTGCTCCTTAAGCAACTCTCGGTTTTGCCAAGCTTGTTCTATAAATTGTGAATAATTTTGCATAAAAATTTAATTTATTACTCTGAATCAGCATTCATTTTACCTTGATAGGCACCGCTTAAAAATATATCAATTCGAATTCCAAAAAGTGGAAAATAATTATTGTAATGCCCAAAGATTGAAATACCTGCACCAACATCATAAAACAGCTTTCTTATAAATTGAGCTTCAGCATATATACCATAGGTTTGAAAGGCAAGAGAATCATTCATAACACCCCATGGTCGTGATATTCCGCCATAATAGGCTATATTAAGAGCCTTTGTTTCTTTCCTAAAGCCATAACAAAGATGTAAATCATTCATTCTGTTTCTTTTAGGCTTATTCAAAATACCACTCACGTCAGTTCTTTGATATCCAATTAAAAAATAAGAACGTTTAATATGAAAATTATATTCAATTGCAGTTGGATGCCAAATAGTACTTTGCTCAATAGCCCTACCTAATCCTGTACCAAAATTTAAATAATTATTAAAAATTTTAAACCTATTTCCTCTTATAGTACGCTCCTTTTTAAGTTCATCTTCGCGTTGTTTTAGTTGAGCAAAAACATCTGAATGGTCGATTAAAATAGCTGATAAAGCAATAACTAAAATTCTTATAATAGGTATAAATATGCGATTTGAATTTGTCAACTTACTATTTCTATATGCTAATTTAAACCATATCTTCTGGTTTCACCCATTGGGTAAATTGCTCATCTGTAAGCAAGCTTAATTCAATTGCTGCTTGTCTTAATGTTTTGTTCTCCTTGTGCGCTTTCTTTGCAATTTTGGCAGCATTTTCATATCCAATATGTGGATTTAAAGCTGTTACCAGCATTAATGAATTTTCTAAATGCTTTTTAATACTGTCAGCATTAGCTTCAATTCCAACTGCACAATTATCATTAAATGAAACACATGCATCACCAATTAAACGACCACTTTGTAATACATTAGCAGCAATTAAAGGCTTAAACACATTCAATTCAAAATGCCCTGTTGCACCACCAATTCCCACTGCTACATCATTTCCCATAACTTGCGCACATACCATAGTGAGTGCTTCTGGTTGTGTTGGATTAACTTTCCCCGGCATAATTGATGAACCTGGCTCATTATCAGGAATAATAATTTCACCAATGCCGCTTCGTGGACCAGATGACAACATACGCACATCATTGGCAATTTTCATTAATGCCACTGCTGTTCTTTTATAGGCAGCACTTAATTCAACCATGGCATCGTGTGCAGCTAAAGCTTCAAATTTATTTGGTGCGGTTACAAATGGTAAACTTGTAAATTCTGCAATTTTCTTAGCTACTAAAACATCATAACCCTTGGGTGTGTTTAATCCAGTGCCAACAGCTGTTCCACCAAGTGCCAATTCTCTTACCATTTCTAGTGCATTTTTAATAGCTCTAATGCTATTAGCAATTTGCTGGGCATAACCTCCAAACTCTTGCCCTAAAGTTAATGGAGTGGCATCCATAAAATGGGTACGTCCAACCTTTACCATTGATTTAAACTTTTCAGATTTTGCTACAATGGTTTTATGCAACTTTTCAAGGCCCGGGATGGTAATTTCAACTGCTTGCTTATAAGCTGCAATATGCATAGCTGTTGGATAAGTATCATTGCTACTTTGAGATTTATTTACATCGTCATTGGGATGCAATATCTTTTTGTCATCTAAAATATTACCTCCATTAAGCACGTGTGCACGATTAGCTATGACTTCATTAACATTCATATTGCTTTGTGTACCGCTACCAGTTTGCCAAATTACTAATGGAAATTCATCATCATGTGTTTTTGTCAATATTTCATCACATACTCTTGAAATTAAATCTCTTTTTTCCGCATTCAGCACTCCTAGGTCGTGATTAGCATGTGCAGCTGCTTTTTTTAAGTATGCAAAAGCATAAATTATCTCTTTGGGCATACTAGCTTCAACGCCAATTTTAAAATTATTTCTGCTGCGTTCGGTTTGTGCACCCCAATATTTTTGGGCTGGTACCTTTACTTCACCCATGGTGTCTTTTTCAATTCTAAATTCCATTGTTAACGTTTTTAAGATATCAAATATTTTTTGGCAAATTTGCAGTTAAAATTGTTCATAAACAAGACTCCAATAAAATGATAAACGCTGCTTAAAGTTTATTATTTTCATTTATTTCAATAAATATAGCAGTTCCCTTTCCTGGTTTTGAGTCTATTTCAATATTTCCTTTTAATAAGTTCAATCTAGAATTAATATTATGCCAGCCATTTCCTTTTGAGTTTTTTAAATCAGCTATATCAAGTCCTTTTCCATTATCTTCAAGCATCATAGTGATGAATTCATTTTCTTTAGTTAATTGAATATGAACTTCTGTTGCCTCAGCATGTTTCAAAATATTTGTAAGTAATTCTTGAATAATCCTATACAAATTAATTTCAATAGTTTCACTGGGTCTTTGCTCAAATCCAACTAAATCAACATATACTTTTGTGTTTCCAGAACCATTCACGTACATGGCAAGTTCATCCAAACCTGCTTTAAGTCCACCTTTTATTAAAACTCCAGGCATCAATTGATGAGAAATTTGCCTTATTTCCTCGCATGATTGATCGATTAATTTAAGCGATTTATTATATAATTCAACATATTGTTGATCGGGTTCAATTGCTGATACATTCATTCTTACAACAGCCATCATTTGACCAACTCCATCATGTAATTCACGCGAAATTCTCTTTCTTTCATACTCTTGAGTTTGCAATATTTCATTCAACTTTACTCGCTCCTGTTGTAACAAGGCCCTGCTTATTTTTATTCTATTTTTATTTCTCAATGCAACCAAAATAAAAGCACTACTTATTAAAATCAATAAAATTAAAATCAATAACAAATTTCTTTGACTCTTTTCCTTTGCAAGTTGAAGCTTTTTAATGGCATTTTCATTCTTTAGCAAAGCATTTTCTTTCTCTTTTTTTTCAGTCTCATATTTAGTTTGCATTTCAGCAATTTGGGTGTTTAAATTTACATTTAACAATGAATCTTGAAGTTCATTATGTTTACGTAAATAATTAAGCGCCAGCACAGAATTCCCTGTTTTTTCTGAAATATCTGATAGGCTTTTATAAAGCATTACTTGTTCTGGCAGTGCACTTATTTGTTTTGAAAGTTTTAATGCCTCTTCGAATGCCATTTTGGTTTCATTCAACATATTTAGATTAAAGCATGCATTCGCATAATTAATGTATGATGACATTAAACCCTTTTTATCATCTTCTTGTTTTCGCAATTTTAATGCTTCAACAATGTGTGGATATGCCTCCTTACTATTTCCATTGCTCACCAATGCTGAGCCTAAGTTATTTAAACAAGCACTCAGGTATTCTCTGTCTCCAATTTTTCTTAAACTTGATAAAGCATCACGAAGTGTTGAAATTGCCAAATTATAATTCTTTTGCTCAAAATAAATATTTCCAATATTAACAAGAGATCCAGCCATACCATACTCATCATTCATTTCTTTTTTCATTGCATAACTTTTTTGATGGTACTCTAAGGCTTTAGAATTATTACCCATGTTATAATTTACATTGGCAATATTGTTTAAACAATAAGAAATCCCTTTTTTAAATTTTAAAGGTTCATACAATGCTAATGCTTTAATCTGATATTCAAGCGCTTTTTGAAAGGCTCCTTGTTTTTGGTAAACTATACCAATTTTAAGAAAAAGGGAGGCCATACCCATGCTATCTTTAGCATTTTTTCTAATATCTAAACTTTCGTAAAATAAAGATAAGGCCTTTTCAAATTCAGACTTATCAGTATAAATAATTCCTAAATCGTTTAGCGATTGTGCCAAATGCTGTTTTAATTTTCTTTTTCTGCTAAAATCAATAGCCCTATTCCCGTAATTTACAGCCGAATCCAATGAAATATTTCTATATTCCCAACATAAATCACTCAAAATTTTAGCTTTTGAAGTATCACTGCTTATTCCCAATTTTGATTTTAAGCTATCAATGGTGTTGTTCTGCGCAAAAGCAATTATTGGAAGAATCGCTAAAAGACATAACCTCAGCCTGTATAAGATTTTCATTGAATACAATTTTACCATCTGTAACGTTTATTTTCAAAATAACAATAGTAATTAACATTATGTATTTAAAAAATAACATTCAAAATTACATTAAAATATGGATTTCTGATGGATTAAAAATGGAAATTTTTCTCAAGTTACATAACAATTACTTAACCTTTTGATTACAATAAATGCAATTACAAAATTGCTTTTAAATGCAACTTTGCACCACAATAAAATGCTATGAAAAAAAACATTTATATCATAATTTTACTTTCTTTTATTCTTAACACTCAGCTATTTGCTCAGGCTAATATTGCTTCAGCCCGACTATTAGGAGTAGGTGCAACTGTTACAGTTTCTGGTATTGTTACAAATGGTCCTGAATTAGGTGTAATCAGATACCTTCAAGACAATACTGCTGGATTAGCAGCTTACGACACACAACTTGCTGCACTGGATAGAGGTGATAGCGTATCTATTACAGGCGTTTTAGTTGACTATAATGGTTTGCTTGAGATACAGCCGGTAAACGCTTTTGTAGTGCATAGTAGCGGCAACCCAATTCCGCAACCGCTTTTGATTGTGCCTACACAAATGGGAGAAGTAAATGAAGCACAACTTGTAAGAATAAACAATGTTACTTTTCAAAATGCCGGACAAGCAATTACTGGGAATACATCATATACATTAACTTCAGGTGCATCCAATTTTTTTATTTACATAAGATCGAATTCTCCAATGATTGGCCAAGTTATACCTACAGGAACAATTGATTTGATTGGCATATCTTCTCAATATATTAACGATTATCAAATTATACCAAGAGATTATAACGATTTTATTTTGCCGCCAACCATTCAAATCATTTCACCTATCACAGTATCCAATATTGTTACAGATGGGTTTAAACTTTCATGGCTTACTGATTCATTAGGATCTTCACAAGTGAGGTATGGTAGAACCCCAAATTTAGAACTTGGACTAGTTGCTGGAACTCCAAATACGACAACACATGAAGTAATACTCACAGGATTAAATCCAGCCGATATTATTTACGCAAAATGTTTTTCTACCCAAGGTACAGATACTGCATTTAGTACTAAAGGTATTTATGCCACGCAATCACTTTCTACAGGAAATATCATTGCGTATTTTAATCTAAGTGTTGATACTACTGTAGCAAGCATTCAAAATGCTAATCAGTTGTTTGAAGCCATTGATGATACATTAATTGCCTATATAGATAGGGCCTCTGAAACATTAGATATTACAATATATGACTTCAATTTATCCAATATTTCAAACATTTCAGATGCCATAAATGCAGCTTACAACCGTGGAGTTGAGGTACGTGTGATTTCTGATGGAAGTTTGGCGGCTACAAATACTGGGATTTCGGCTATAAATAATAGTATAATAAAAATACCTAGCCCAACCACTAGTAGTTATGGAATTATGCACAACAAATTTGTGATTATTGATGCTAAACATAGTAATCCTAACAAAGCTATTGTTTGGACAGGTGCCACCAACTGGCAAGATGGGCAAATAAATAGTGATGCAAATAATGTTGTTATTTTTCAAGATCAAAGTTTGGCAAAAGCCTACACTTTAGAATTTAATGAAATGTGGGGCGATAGTGGTCAAATTCCTAGTGTTACCAATTCAAGATTTGGCCCTTTTAAAACAGATAATACACCACATGAATTCAATATTGGTGGTAAGCGTGTGGAATGCTATTTTAGCCCCTCAGATAATGTAAACAACAAACTAATTAATACCATTAATTCCTCTAATAGCTCCATGTATTTTGCATCCATGATTATCACTAGATTTGATTTATCGCAAGCTGTTACTGATCAGGTGGCTCTCGGTGTCGAAGCTTTTGGTTTAACGCATAGCATTATTGGAACAATTACATGGAACGATTTAATAAACGGTATGCAGCCAGCTCATATGTTAGCTAATGTTGATAGTGCGAATAGCATCATGCATCATAAGTACTTAATTGTTGACCAAGAAAATAGTTCTAGTGACCCATTAGTTTGGACTGGTTCGCATAATTGGAGTAACAATGCAAACAACAAAAACGATGAGAATACAGTTGTCATACATGACCAAAATATTGCAAATCAGTTTTATCAGGAATTTTTTTCAAGATTCACCCAAAATGGAGGCAGTATCGTTACTTTCAATGTTGATCAATCCATTTCTAGTGCATCTTTATTTCCAAATCCAAACCATCAAAATAATGTAACCCTCATTGTTCAAAATAATTCTAACAATAATACGCCCAACACCATCACTATTTTTGATTTGGCAGGCAAAGCTCAAGCTCAATATCAATTAACCTTTCAAAAAGGTTTAAATAATTTAAACCTTGATATTAAAAATTTAGAATCTGGGATCTATTTTGTCAATTTTAATAATGGCTCATCAAGTATTTCTAAAAAATTAATCAAGTATTAAATTTAATATTAACTTTAACTTAATACTCAATTTCAATTCAAGTCAATTAAATCATAGTTCTTTGCATATAGAAATTTCATCAATAATCTCACGCTTAAATATCTAAAATGGAAACAAAAAAAACAATCAAAAAAAGGCATTGGCATCTAAAATCAACATTTATGCTATTGCTACTGAGCATTGTGAATCTTTTACAAGCTCAAACCACCATCTTCAGCGAAACTATGGGGACTGTAGGAGGAACAACTACTATTGCTGCTCATGAAACTGCTAATGGTTTTGATAATGACTCATACACTATGACTAATGGTGCGGCCACTGTTTCGGCCGATATACGAGCTACTTCAGCTTCGACAGGATATACTGGTGCTTCTGGGTCTGCAAATGTTTTTTTTACAACAACCAATAATCAATATGGATTTGCTATAGAAGGTATTGATGCTTCAACATTTTCAAGCCTGCAAGTTCAATTTGGTTACAGAAAGGAAAATGCAGCAAACCATGCTACTTTTGCTGTTGAATTTTGGAATGGAAGTGCTTGGGTAAATGTTGCAAATACTCCAGCAAACTTATTTAATGAGGCTAACAATGCTGCTTTAGGTTGGTATTTATCAAAATCATTGGCATTACCACCTGCTGCACAAATTTCTGGCCTAAAAATCAGATTCTTAAAATCAGGTACCTTATCAATTCGGGTTGATGATGTTAAACTTACAGGTATAGCCGGAGCAACTCCTACAATTACTCCTTCCGTTGCTAGTTTAACTGGATTTAATTATGTGTTTGGATTAGGTCCCTCTTCATCTCAATCATTTACTTTTACTGGGTCTGATTTAACTGGATTTCCTGGCAATATAACAGTTGATGCAGGTGTTACAGCTTACGAAGTGAGCTCTGATAATACCAATTTCTTTTCTTCTGTTAATTATGCTTTTAGTGGTGCGAGTCTTGGCACTCAAACAGTTTATGTTAGATTAAAAGCCTCTCAATCTGTTGGTTCTTATAATTTACAAGCAATTTCTATTACAGGAGGCGGAGCTTCTGCAGGGATTACTGCCTCTGGTACAGTTGATCCTGCGGTACCTTCAATTACTGTTGGAGCCATTACACCAACAAATATATTTTCAACACCAACTGGTACACCTTCAGCTGCAAGTACTTTCACTGTAACTGGTATAAACTTAACCGATCCAATTACTGTGAGTGCTGTTGCTGGTTATGAATATTCTGATAATGGTGGTTTCACTTGGTCAAGTAGTTTATTATACAATACTGTTACAGTAAATAAAACAATACAAGTTAGACTTACAGGCGCTTCTGCAGGAAATTATAATGGAACTATCACAATTGAAAGTTTGAATGCACTTAACTCACCTTCAACAATTTCTTTGGTGGGTCAAACTATATTGGTCCCAACATTAACTGAAATTATTGTTCCACAATATATGCAAGGTTTCAATGGGGCTAACAATAACCGTTTACCATGCCCATTCAGAGTAACTATAAATAACTTAAATCCAAACTCAACATATAGATATTTTAATACTGGCGTTGTCGTTTCAGATCCAGCAAATAATAATGGGGCTGGTGTCCCAATTTTCACGAATGCCATTCCATGGGTTAGAACTACAGCTGTTGGTCTTTCTACTCCTGGTCAATTTGGAGAATTTGATACTGATGGTTCAGGCTCATACACTGGTTGGTTTATATTAGAGCCTTCTGGAAATGCAAGATTTACACCTGGAAATGATGTCTTTATGCGTATTATGTTAAACGATGGTGCTGGTGGAAATACTGTAGTGAATAGAGTTACCACAACAAGTTCAGTGAAAGTAGTAAACTTGGTAGCAAGTGCCGGTGTAAATAATGGAACAGGTATTAGAAGTGTTTCAAATGGCGCTGTTAGAGATTTTATTTATTTGTTTGATAACGACCTTGGCACAGGTCGCCCAATTTCAGGTACTTTCTTTGAAAGTGATGGAACTACTGGAGGTACTGCCTATCCGACTTTCTATCAAAGCTCTGTAGAAGGTGTTGCAAAAGCTTGGGGAACCTTAATACCCAATACACTTCCTAACGGTATACGCTATGTAGCCTCTTATTCAAGAGTAAGTGGGAATCAATTATGTACCTTTAGCGATGCCGATGGCGTTTGGCCAACAGGTAATATCAATACCGTGAATCCAACTGGAGGCGCCACTGCATTAGTTTTAGCTAATGCCGATGTACCTATGCAATGCTTCTTGTTACCCTATGCTAATTTAACTTTAAGTAGTGCTACAGCAACTGAAGCAGCAGCTTCTACAATTACCATTACAGCAACTATTACCGGAACACTAGCTTCTCCTCAAACTTTAGATGTTGATGTAAGTGGTTTAGGTATTACTGCTGGTGATTATAATATCACTGGCACAACAATTAATATTCCAGCAGGTGTTAACCCTTCGGGTTCGGTTACGTTAACTGTTGTGAATGATATATTATTCGAAGGTATTGAAACAGCTACCATTGCTATCTTAAATCCAAGTGCTGGTATTGAACTTGGTTTTAATATCTCCTTAGATTTAAATATTACTGATAATGATGTACCTAAAGTAGTAATAAACGAAATAATGTACAACAGTCTTGGAGCTGATGAAGAATGGGTTGAACTTTATAATAATGATATAGTTTCAGTAACAGTTGATAGCACATGGTCAATACAAGGAACTCCTTCATCTGGGGTAGCTTGGACAAGAACATTTCCTCCTGCGACTTCAATTCTTTTAGCACCTGGACAATATATCACTGTTAAATTAGGAACAGCAGGTACATTCCCTTTTGCTGCAACTATATCATTAAGCGCTGCTTCTGATCAATTAACCAATACTGGTGCTGCTCTTATTTTTAGAATTGGCGCTGCAATTATTGACCAAGTAAATTATTCACCAGTTACATTTACTCCTGCTGCCAATGGATTTGGCCCATCTCTGAGCTTAAACAACCCAAATGATGATAATTCTTTACCAGCAAGCTGGGGTGCCTGTAAAATTGATGGAACACCAAATTTGGTTAACTACAATTGCGATGCTGCAACATATTATTCGATTTTATCTGGTACTTTAAACCCTGATGCATTTAATGCGTCAACTGCTATTTGGTCAGATACTCCAACTGGAACTGAAGGTTTATGTCCACCATTTTCTTCAACAAAAAATTATGTAATTAGAAACGGTAATACAGTACAATTAAATTATACTACTACTGTGCCTAGCATGAAAAATTTAACTATAAATCCAGGAGGTAAATTATTTACTAATGTTAATACTTCAGGTGCTGAAAAATTCATTAGGATTTATGGTAATATTACCAACAATGGTGTACTTGGTAATGGTACAACCTATGATGCTCTGGGATTATCAATTGAAGGAACTAATACTACAATTAGTGGTGCTGGTTCTAACAATTTAGCAATAGTTAGAAAGGACTTGAATACAAATCTATCCTCTACTTTAACACTTAACGCTAATTTAAATTTAAGATATCCAGGTACTGCCTTTTATAATAATATAGCTGGAACTTCATTAAATTTAGTTGTTAATAGTGCCCGTTATCTAATTTTAACTGATGCTGCAGGAAGTATGGCAATTGATGGCATTGATGGTAATGGTACTGGAGATAGAAATGGAAATATCACTATAAATGGAAGTTTGATTATACCTGATCGATTATATGGACTAACAAATAATACTCCTGCTGCACCATGTTCACTAACTATTAATTCAACAGGTAAGGTTACTGTTGCTAATTTTGATTCTAATATTTCTGGAAATGGCGGCACTCTTGGTGCGTTTTCAGTAAGCATTAACAGTGGTGGAAAATTAGAAATTACTAAAATTTTAAAAGTGATTGCTGGTGATTTAAATTCAAATGGAGGAATTGTAATAAAATCTTCATCAACTCAAACCGGGTTAATCGATGGGAGCGCTGCAGGAAACGTTATTGGTGATGTGCTAGTTGAAAGAAAAATTGGTCCTTTGTCAGGCTATCATTTTCTTTCAAGTCCTGTACAAAACGCTTTGGTAAACAACACAACTTCTGGATGGAGAGATGATTTTACAATTTTATCTTCAGTAAATAATTTGCAATTCATTCCTGGTGCAACATACTCTGTAATTCCTACAGTTTTTGAATATGATGAGACTGATTTAAATCCTAACTCTTCTTATGGTTATATTGGCTATACAGGTACAACTGATCCAATCACCCCATTAAAAGGTTTTGCTTGTGTTGTTCCAGGAAATACAACTGTTGATGTTTTTGGACCTGTTAACAATGGGCCTATAAATTTCAATGTAACCAAGGCCAGCGATGGTATTAATTTAATCGGAAACCCTTATCCATCGCCTATCAATTGGACCACTTTTCAATCTCATAATACTAATCTTTCTACAACTTATAACGCTTTTGTTACCTCAGGCGGATATAATGGTACCTATGGAGAATACAATAGTTTTACAAGTCTTGGCACCAATGGTGTTGGAAACATTATTGCTTCTTCTCAAGCGTTTCTTGTTACCGCCAACACAGCTGGTGCAATACAAGCTTTAAATACTGATAGAACTACAGACCTTACTCCAACATTTTTTAGTCAACCTGCAATAACTAATGACGTTTTAAGACTTGAACTAGTTAAAAATGACACCCATGATGAAATCATTATTTTCTTTGCTCCTAGTGTTTCAACCGACAATTTTGATGAACTCACTGATGCTAAAAAGCGATTCCCATTCAATACAGATAAATCATTCTTATATAGTGTAAATGGCAATTATAATCTTGCAATGAATGGATTGGGTGAATTTAATGCCGACAAGGTAATTCCATTAGGAATAAAAGTTAATGCTTCTGGTTCTCATAGCATCATTGCTACAGATTTAAGCTCTTTTGGTCCAAGTGCAATGATTTACCTTTATGATGCCCAAAACGGAATTGTTCAAAATTTAAGAAGCAATCCTTCTTACTCAGTAAATCTAGATGCTGGTACACATGAAGGAAGATTCTTTATTCAATTTACTCCAGCTGTTCAATTAAATATACAAAATGCAACATGTAATGGAGATGATGGAAAAGTTACTCTTGTATACAATTCTAATGCTGTTGTCAATGTGAGTTTAAAAAACCAAGATGGAATAGAGGTGGCTTCAATTCCAAATTTTAATGGACAACATAGCATTAACAATATGCAAACTGGAAATTATGAAATTACATACCTTTATAACAGTGGTTATACTAGTATTGATTATTTTACTGTATCAGGACTTACACCAGTTTCTTTACAAGCTTACGCTTCTGCTACACAAATAAATGTTGGCGAAAATGTTAACTTTTCAGCTATTAACTCTACTGGAAATACTACATGGAATTTTGGTGATGGCTCAACAATGACAGGAAACGATGTGAATCATTTATTTAATGTTGATGGAACTTACATTGTATCTGCAACTGCCAACAATGGCGAGTGCATCAAAGTAATTGAAATACCAGTTACGGTATATTCTACAACGGGTATCGAAAATTTATCTAACCAATCTGCTCAATGGCTTGTTTCCAATAATCAAATTATGATTAAATTTACAGAAACCATAGAGCAAAATGCTACGTTCGAATTAATTGATCTTGCTGGAAAGCTTATTTTTAGCAAAGTTATAAACAAAGGACAAAACCAATATATCATCTCTACAACTAACATTGCAGAAGGAATTTATGTAGGTAAGGTAAATTATGGCAGTGAAATTTTTGTGAAGAAACTATCTATCAGGAAATAATATTCACTTTGTTTCATAAAAGGATGTCGATTTATTTCGGCATCCTTTTTTTTTGTCCATTTATACCAATAACACTTTCAATATAGTCCATTTGTAGTATAGCTACATTGTACTAATTTCAAGTATTATCGGCATTAATCATTGCATTTTTATTTATTATCATGAATTAAATTCAGTAGGACTAAAATAAATGCAATTGGTATTATTTGATAAATCGAAAATTGTCTGTGCTAAAAATTATAACAAAAAACTACATTTGTACTTATCAATAAAGGTTTTAATTCATTACTTTGAAGCACATTTGATACGAAAGTGAAATGGTCTTTAGACCATTTCAAACTGAGGTAAATGCCGATGGTCATTTGTTAGATCAAATTTATTTGGTCTATTACAAATATCATATCGGTATGATTTTGAAAAACGTTTTGTTTTGTGGCTTTTGATGAATACAACTAAATTTAAAAAATTGTTGAAGAATTATGAGTGAAAATTCTGAAAAAGACGAACGCATAAATGAGCTGGATGGATTACGTGGAATGGCAATTTTAGCAGCTGTTCTTTATCATTATGCAAATAACTTAATTGATGCTGATGCCTCAAAATTCAATCTCTTAATTAAATCAATTACTCACTTCTTTTATACCAGTATAGATATGTTTTTTATACTGTCGGGTTTTCTATTAGGAGGTATTCTGCTTAGAAACAAAAAATCAAAAAACTTCTTCAAAACTTTTTATATTAGACGAATTTGTAGAATCGTTCCACTTTACTTGCTATTATTAGTTTCAGTTATTGTTATTTGTAGTTTAGGGATAGGAAAGGGCACCGATTGGTGGTTTAATGAGCATATTTCTATTTGGGTATATTTTACATTTTTACAAAATATTTTTATTGGTATTTATAATGATATTGGTAACGTTTGGCTTGGTCCAACCTGGTCACTAGGTGTAGAAGAACAGTTTTATCTCCTCATTTCAGTTTTAATATACTTTTCTTCAAAAAGAATACTTTTAATTTTACTCTTAATAGGAATAGTTATGGCGCCTGTTTTTCGTTTCAATGCGCCAACTGTTTATGCTTTATCTACCTTTACACACTGCCGTTTTGACGCCCTTTTTGGCGGAATTCTGGTAGCATTGGCCTATGAAAACTCAACATTTGTTCATTATTTCAAATCTCAGTTAAAAAAAATCAACTTTATTGTACTTGTTTTATTTAGTATAACTTTCCTATTTTCGATAGGGAAATGGGATATGCCTTTATTTATAGTAAACAGTTGGTTTAGTTTCCTCTATATGCTCATTCTTTTGTTAGTATTAACCGATAATACCAATTTTATAACTAAGCTATCACAAAAAAAAATATTTATCAATTTAGGGCTTTTCTCATTCAGTATTTATTTGTTCCATGAATTGATTTTAGGCCTATTTTTCTTCCTTATTCCTGGTAAATTACCACAAATTAAAACTTTTAATGATATATTACTTGTCACCATATGCGCATTTCTTACTTATGTAACGGCAAGGTTTCTTTATTTAAAGTTTGAGAAAAAATTTATGCAAATGGGACATCGATTTAAATACTAAAAACCAGCATTTGCTGATATTTCGATCAATAATTAACACTAATAATGAAATTTGTTAACAAAATAATTTTAAGAAATATTTGGGAATTAAAAAATCTTTCTTACATTTGCATCAATTCAAAAATATAAAACAATTTAACTCAATATATCATGAACAAAAGTAACTTCTTATCAGTAGCACTACTTACAGGGATGATGATTTTATCAGCAACTGCATTGTTCGCATTACCTCCAAACGCGACACCAATTGATGGTGGTTTGTCATTGGTTTTAGGTTCTTGCGCAATTTACGGTGCAAAGAAGATCAAAGATTCTCGCAAGAAGAACTAGTAACTGATATCTCAGACATTCAACCTCCTTTCCAAAAGAAAGGAGGTTTTTTAGCTTATACCAAGGCTATTTAGTACACTTGCTGCTAATTTTTGGATAACCAATAACTATAACGCAAAACAAATTTTGTTTGTTTTCTAAGCTAATAGATACCCCATCACATGCCACTGTAAAATTAAATTTAAGAAATTACAATTAATATTAGTGGTATCTCCTTATTTTTTAACTTTGTTCAAATTTTTTTTATGAGCCAATTGATAGAGTGTGTCCCTAATTTTAGTGAAGGGATAGATATTAATGTTATTAATCAAATAACGACTGAAATTGAAAATACCGAAGGGGTTAAATTACTGAATGTTGACCCAGGAAAAGCAACCAATAGAACTGTAGTAACATTTGTTGGAAATCCAAATGCAGTGGTTGAAGCCGCTTTTAAGGCAATAAAAAAAGCCGGTGAACTAATTGATATGAGCAAGCACAAAGGTGAACACCCTAGAATGGGCGCCACTGATGTTTGCCCTCTTATACCAATTGCCAACATTAGCATGGAAGAAACTGCTCAATATGCTCAAATATTGGCTAAAAAAGTTGGTACCGAGCTTAACTTACCAGTTTATTTATATGAAGAAGCTCAACCCAATAAAAACAGAAGTAATTTAAGTGTGATAAGAGCTGGGGAATATGAAGGATTTTTCAAAAAAATTAAACAAACTGAATGGCAGCCCGATTTTGGACCCAGTGAATTTGATGCAAAAAGAGGAGCAACAGTAATTGGCGCCCGTGATTTTTTGGTGGCCTATAATGTCAACTTGAATACAACATCAACAAGAAGAGCAAATTCCATAGCTTTTGACGTACGTGAAGCAGGAAGGGTAAAAAGAGAAGGAGATCCTATCACTGGAAAAGTTGTAATTGACCAAAATGGAAATCCTGTTAGTATTCCAGGAACTTTAAAAGCTGTAAAAGCTATAGGTTGGTTTATTGAAGAATACGGGATAGCCCAAATTTCAATGAACCTTACAAATATAAATATTACTCCGGTACATATAGCTTTTGATGAAGTTTGTAAGAAAGCTAATGAAAGAGGTATAAGAGTAACTGGTTCAGAAATTGTTGGCCTAATACCGTTAAAATCAATGCTTGATGCAGGTAAATATTTCCTCGAAAAACAACAACGTTCGACCGGAGTTTCTGAAAAAGAATTGATTAAAATTGCTGTAAAGTCAATGGGTTTAGATGAATTATCACCATTTAAACCAGAAGAAAGAATCATTGAATATATTTTACATGACAGCTCTTCAAGTAGATTGGTGAAAATGACGTTGAGCGATTTTGTTGATGAAACAGCTTCTGAAAGTCCTGCACCTGGTGGTGGATCTATTTCTGCTTATGTTGGTGCATTAGGTGTTGCATTAGGAACCATGGTAGCGAATTTGTCCTCACACAAAAAAGGATGGGATAATCAATGGAAATTCTTTGGAGATTGGGCATTAAAGGGTCAAGATTTAAAAAAAGAAATGCTGATGTTGGTTGATGAAGATACCATTGCCTTTAACAAAATTATGTTGGCTTTTGCAATGCCTAAATCTTCTGACGAAGAAAAAACTTTGCGAACAAATGCCATTCAAGAAGCTACTAAATTTGCCATTTTAACCCCTTTTAAAGTGATGCAAACAGCATTAAAAAGTATGGAATTAATGCAAGAAATGGTCATAAAAGGCAATCCAAATTCAGTAAGTGATGCTGCTGTAGGTGCCCTTTGTGCACGCACTGCTGTTATTGGTGCATTTATGAATGTACGAATTAACGCCCCTGGCCTAAACGACAAGGACTTTATTGAAAATATGATTCAAGAAGGAAAGCAAATTCAGGAAAAAGCAATTGCTCTAGAAAATGAAATTATAGCTTTAGCCAACCAAAAAATTGGAATGAGTTAATTTAGTAATTTTTGATGTAAATCAAAATTATTGATTGATTGGTCTTGTAAATTTTAGAATCAGTCAAAATTTTAGTGCTTAACTGTATTTTTTTGCTTACTTTTGTTTCACAATCAGAAATGATGAAATATTCTATCCTAACCTTATTCATTTGCGCTATTTTAATGACTTCTTGTAAAAAGGAAGAATCATGGGAATCGCCCCTTAACGGTGTTTGGGTTGAAGAATCAAATAATAATGCAAGATCATTACCTTCAAAATGTACCATTCAATTTCAACAAGGAACAATGGTGATTTGTGACGAATCAGTTGGGAAAGATTTAAATAAAGATTCCCAAATACACGCACAAAATGGTCAAATTTGGATAAGTTATAAGCTTTCTTTTAGAAAGCATGAGGAGTACCGTTACGACTACGAATTTGAAGGAGAGTATTTGTGGATAATGGAAGAAACTACTTCAAAATTCAATAGTGTTATCAACAATCCTAACGCTAAAAAATATCGCAAAAAGTAAAATCATTTTGAGCTACGTATTTTAGTTTCAAAACACCTCTTATTACGAATTTCTATTTTTGCTCATTAGTATTATATTTGCCACAAGAGATAATTTATTAACCGATTACAAATACCATTGATATGTGGCCTGAATTTATTTCTTTTAGATGGTTAGATGTAATTGATATTTTATTGGTATCGGTTTTATTATATCAATTATATAAACTCGTTAGAGGTACAGTAGCCATTAGTATTTTTACTGGAATGCTTAGTATATATTTACTATGGTTAATAGTGAAGGCTATGCAAATGCAGCTATTGGGCACAATACTTGGTCAATTTATTGGCGTAGGCGTTATAGCCTTAATTATTGTTTTTCAACAGGAGCTCAGAAAATTCTTGCTCTTGGTTGGTACTACTGGCTTTTTTCCAAAGGTTTTTTCTTCTGAAGGATTATTTAAATTATCTGATGTACGTAAAAAAAATGATTTAGATATCGTTGCTATTGTAAAGGCATGTAAAATGATGTCGCAAAGTAAAACTGGAGCAATAATTGTTTTGGCACGTCAAAGTAATTTGAATTTTTATTATAACACAGGCGAAGGAATTCATGCTGCTGTTTCTCAAAGACTAATAGAAAGTATATTTTATAAAAACAGTCCTCTACATGATGGTGCCATTATTATTGAAAATAATGAAATTATAGCAGCACGCTGCGTTTTACCCATTTCTGAAAATAATAATTTTCCTGCTAATTTAGGTATGCGTCACAGAGCTGCCTTGGGTATTACCGAAAGTACCGATGCTATTGCTATTGCTGTATCGGAGCAAACAGGTGAAATTGCCTTAGCACTTGAAAACGATTTACAATTGCATCTCACTTCTGAGACATTAAAAGAGCAGCTTGAAAAAATTTGGAAGAGTTAATTCTAAATACTTTTACTTCAAATTTAGCTTAATATAAAATTCCATTTTCAATGGTAAAAAAGGAAGCAATTTTTTTTGTTTCCTCAATTGCTTCAGCCATTCTAATTTGGTGTGTGTCGGTAATAAATACTTGACCAAAAGCATCATTGCTAATATGCTGCATAATTTTCTTCAAACGAGTTTCATCTAATTTGTCATAAACATCATCAAGCAATAATATTGGCTTTTTATTTTTCACTTCTGCAATAAAGGCATATTGAGCCAGTTTAAGAGCTACTAAAAATGTTTTTTGTTGTCCTTGAGAAGCGAATTTTTTGACAGCAGCAGTATCAATTTCAAATATCAAATCATCTTTATGAATTCCAACATTTGTATAATGCGTAGCACGATCTTTCTCTAAAGATTTTACAAGTAAATCTTCCATTTTGTGTTCCATTAAGCTACTATTTAACACTATTTTAACCTGTTCCTTAGCTTCGGTCAATTCAGCATGTGTTAAATTAAAAATTGCATTAAATTTATTAAAGAAATTGTTCCTTTCTTGGAAAATATAATTTCCACTTGCACTTAATTGTTCATCGTATATTTCAATGGAAGCAATATCAAAATAACTCCTTTCATAAAAAGATTTAAGTAAGGCATTTCTTTGCAACAAAACACGATTGTATTTTAATAATTGTTCAAGGTACTGCTTATTATATTGGGAAATAACCCCATCTATAAATTTTCTTCTTATTTCACTTCCGCCATGAATTAATTCAGCATCTTCTGGAGCAATCATAACCAGTGGAATCAAACCAATATGATCGCTCAATCTTTGGTATTCCTTTTTATTTAACTTGAATTGCTTTTTTTCATTTCTCTTCAAACCGCAGTAAACGTCAAATGTTTCACTATCAAATTCATAATTTCCTTGAATCATAAAAAATGGAGCATTTCTTTTTATGTTTTGATTATCGGCTGGGTTGTAATAACTTTTGCAAAAAGAAAGGTAATAAATGGCGTCCAACATGTTAGTTTTGCCCATACCATTGTTTCCTGTAAAACAATTGAATTTAGCAGCAAACTCGGCTTCTGCCTGCTCATAATTTTTAAATCCTATAAGTTGAATTTTCTTTAAAATCATTCATGCAATGTTACTAAGAAATTTTATAATTCATGCAGCAATAAATGACTAGTGCATGAAATAATATACATTTGTGCAACATAAAAATTTTTCAGCATTATGTCACAGTTTATTGGAATTATTCCTGCTAGGTATGGTTCAACCAGATTTCCAGGAAAACCCTTAATAGATATTAAAGGAAAAACAATGATACAACGAGTGTATGAACAAGCTTCAAAAGCAAGTTTAAATGCTGTTTATGTTGCTACCGATCATCAAAAAATATATGAGCATGTGACGAGTTTTGGAGGAAATTGTTTGCTTACCAATGAAAATCATTTAAGTGGCACCGACAGATGCAATGAATGTTTAAACCAATTGAATTTGAGCAATGATTGTGTACTGGTAAATATCCAAGGAGATGAGCCTTTTATTCAACCATCACAAATAAATTTGCTGTGCAAATTGTTTGAAGATAGAAATACCCAAATAGCTACACTAATTAAAAAAATTAATTCTTTTGAAGAACTAGAAAAAAATACTATTCCTAAAGTAGTAATCAATAAAAATATGGAGGCCATTTATTTTAGTAGAAATATTATTCCATTTCCAGCAAAAAAAACAATGGAAAATTTATTAGCTGAGGGAAATTATTTCAAACATATTGGCATCTATGCTTATCGAGCAAAAACTTTGCAAAAAATTGCATCACTTCCGCCTTCTGTTTTAGAGCAAATAGAATCTCTTGAACAATTACGTTGGATTGAAAATGATTTCAAAATTAAAACAGCCATATCCACAGAGGAAACTATAGCTATTGATACGCCAGATGATTTGGAATTTGCATTAAATTACATGAATAATTTAGGACTAAGCTGAGTTAAAATGCAGTAATTTGAATTTTATCCAACATCTTTATACACTATTTTACCTCTTGGGTAATTCGAGTTACCGAAGCAGCTCCAAACCAACCAACAGCCTTAATTTTTGAGTCCTTGTTTTTATTGGTGATGTTAGTTGGTACATTACTCGGTGGTGTCGCAAAAAGGCCTTCATTGGTCATTTGTATTTGTGCCAAGGTTAAAAAATAATAAGCAGGTAAACCTATCGACCAACATTCAACTCTTATCTTTTCACCTATTTGAAAACGTTCAGGTGATAAAAAAAATACGATTGGAGGAATAAATGCTACATTATCGCTACCAGGCCCAAAGGCAGCATCATACGCCAAGTTCATTTGTCCTGGTTTGTTGTAAAACACATCGTTTTTAAAGGTTTTAAACCAATAACAAGTTCCTTCACCTTTAACATCTTTAGCAGGTTGTAATGAACCATCAGATTTTCTGGTAAGTATTTGGTCAATAATATATCCTGCTTTCAGTGTGTCTGGCCCTTGAATTGTTTGTTCTTGTAATGCAAAACTTAAACTATCAATAGTTGGAACCGAATCCATATAGGCTTGAGATGTAAACTCCTCTCCATTATATTTAATATCAAGTAAGTAAAAATTTCCTGGAAATCCCATTGGTGGGTTGGTAAAGCTTAATACAAATGGACCAGAATATTCATAATCACCATCATTATTTTCATCTTTAAAATCAAAAGTCCTACCTAGTGCATCGGTTACTTTTACAATAGCTCCTAAAGCAGGTGGAGCTGGCGCATTATCTAAATAAGGCGTGGTTTTACGTAATTTAATTACTTGGTTTTCGATGCCAGAATTTAAAGCAACACTATCGTAATAAAATTTAATAAATCCATCAACTACCAGCTGTGATTCTCCTTCCTCAAGTTTAACGTCAATTACTTTTTCGCAAGATGAGAACCCAATACCCAAAGTAACAAGGATTAAGAGTGAATAAAAATGGAACTTGTTCATAATCATTAAAATTTAAAATTGTATGCAATTGAAGGAATGATGTTTCCTACTACCGAAAATTGAATAGCTTGTGTTTGCTGAGGATTTTCAGGATTTCCTCTAAAATAAATACTAAATGGATTTTTTCGTGCATAAACATTGTAAGCAGATACAACAATATTGTGCTTATACTTTCCTGAACGTTTGTCTTTTAAATGAAATGTAGCTGATATATCTAGGCGGTGATATGCAGGGATTCTCACATTGTTTCTTGTACCATAAACATTGTGAGGAATTATATATGATTGAAATTCGATTCTATTGGTAGGAAATGTGGTTGGCGTTCCAGTACCAAAAACAAAGGTACTACCGAACTCAACTCTTTTATTTAAGGTGTACATACCAACCAAATTCAAATTATGCGCTTTATCGAATCGGTTAGGATACCATTCATTATTGTTTATGCCGTCAACCTTTCTCTCAGAGCGAGCCAGCGTATAACTTAACCAACCGGTGAAATCTCCTTTTGCCTTTTTTAAATAAAGTTCAAGACCATAAGCACGTCCCTTTCCATTCATTAGTTCGCCTTCTAACAAGGTGTTCAATAATAAATTAGCCCCATCAATATAATCAATTTGATTACGCATTTCTTTGTAATAAATTTCTATTGATGTTTCATACATGTTATCTTCCTTAAAATTTTTAAAATAACCAATAGCAACTTGATCGGCTAGTTGGGGCTTCACATTATTGGTACTAGGTACCCAAACATCAAGTGGCGTACTTGCAGCTGTGTTGGAGATTAAATGGAGGTTTTGAGTGGTTCGGTTATAACTAGCTTTCAGCGATGATTGGTCATTAATATCGAACTTAATGCTAAATCGCGGCTCAATGTTGTTATATGATTTAATTACTTCTAAATTGCTGTAAGTTTTAAACCCCGATGTATCTTTTCTTACATTAGGTATTGTATCTCTAAAGTAATAAGCAGTTCCTTTTCCAACAAAATTAAAATTTGAAAAACGAATACCATATTGCATTGAAAATCTTCCATTAATTCTTTGTTCATTGCCAGCATATAAGGCATTTTCGAGTGTATATTTTGGTTCAGAACCCAATTCTCTTTTTTCGCCTTTACTATAAAAAATTAATTTACCTGGATCGAAATTATAGTATGTGCTAGTTCCACCAAATGTAATGGTGTTTTTAGGGTTTAGGTAATAAGTAAATTCAGGTTTAATACTATAATTAATGATGCGCGACTTCCAATTGAAGCCATCATAATCATCGCCAACGCCAATTTGATAATCGTAATTACTGTAGATTAAGGATACATTGCTAAACAACTTGCTATTGTATACATGATTCCAACGAAATGTTCCAGTTGAATTACCCCAGTTGAAGCCAAATTCAGGCTTTCCAAAACCAAAGGCATCTCTTCCAAAATAACCCGAAAGATAAATTCTATTTTTATCGTTAAGTATGTAATTTAATTTTACCGTTAAGTCATAAAAATAGGCCTTAGCTTGTTTTATATCTTTATTCTTTGACAATGGAAAAAATATATCAAAATAGCTTCTTCGACCTGCAATTATAAATGATGATTTATCTTTGACCAAAGGTCCTTCAATACTTAATCTACTAAAAAGTAGGCCAATTCCTCCATCAGCATGGTACGACTTATTATTTCCATCTTTTAAGCGTACATCCAACAATGAAGATAGCCTACCACCATACTGTGCAGGAATTCCGCCTTTATATAATTTCACATCCTTAACTGCATCTGGATTAAATACTGAGAAGAAGCCAAACAAATGAGATGAGTTATATACTGGTGCATCATCTAGCAAAACCAAATTTTGGTCAATACTTCCTCCACGCACATTGAAACCAGAAGCGCCCTCTCCTACTGTTGATACCCCTGGTAATAATTGAATAACTTTTACCAAATCAACCTCACCTAAAAATGCTGGAACTTTTTGTATTGTTTTAATATCCAATTTAGCCACGCTCATTTGCACATCTTTTACATTGGCATCAGATTTTTCAGAAGTAATTTCAACCTCTTTTAATTGCTCACTTTTGGTTTCCATATTTACATCAAGCACCATATTTTTATTGAGCTCAATTGTTTTTGAAAAAGTTGCATAACCCAAATTACTTACCAAAATAGTATGTTTACCTTCAGGCAAGGTTAAGGAGTAAAATCCATAAATATTTGCCGCCACGCTTAACTTTGCCTCTTGAGCAAAAATGCTTGCACCAATTATGTCCTCTCCTGAGAGTGCATCTTTGATATGACCACTGATGGTAAACTTTTGTTGAGCTGAAGCAACAGTTGAGATTACACAAAAAACTAAAAAGCTAAATAATACTTTATTCATAAAATTGAATTTCGAGCCGCAAAACTATGGAAACTATTTTTAATTTAATAGTTTCCTAATGATAACAAAAGTTAATTTTAAGTTATGTTTTAAAATATTCAGGTTTGATTTCCTTTTGAAATTACAGATGAAAAACAAAAAAAAAAATAATGAATTCATTACTTGGTATAAATGATAAAAATTTGTATCTTGTGGTAAAAAACAACATGAAACATCTGGTCGTCTTTACTGGCGCAGGCATGAGTGCTGAGAGCGGAATTAAAACCTTTAGAGATAGCGATGGCTTATGGGAAAACTATCGTATTGAAGATGTAGCTACACCTGGTGCATGGAACAAAGACAAGGCCTTGGTGTTAGACTTTTATAATCAACGTAGAGCCCAATGTATAAAAGCCATGCCAAATGCAGCTCACAAAGCATTAGCGCAATTACAAAAACATTTTAAAGTAAGCATTATAACGCAAAACATTGATAATTTGCATGAGCGAGCTGGCAGTAAAAACGTAATGCATTTACATGGTGAAATTATGAAAAGTAGAAGTACTTTAGATCAAAATTTGATATATGATATTAAAGGAGCTGATTTAAATATTGGGGATACTTGTGAAAAAGGAAGCCAGTTAAGGCCACATATTGTATGGTTTGGAGAAGCAGTCCCCATGATGGAAAAGGCATGCAGAGTAGTGCACACAGCTGATATTTTTGTTGTTATTGGTTCCTCCTTGGTGGTTTACCCTGCGGCTAGTTTAATTGATTATGCACCTAAATATATACCTAAATTTATTATTGACCCCGTAGTTCCTGCCGTTGAACATATACACAATATAACCATAATTGAGGCTACAGCTGTAAAAGGGATGAAAATTATAGTGAACGAACTAAAAGCTTTATCATCATAATTGAATATTTTACTCTTTTTGTTGTTTGCATTTAAAATGCCTATTGTGTATTTCAATAATTTATTTTAT
>DAORKI010000007.1:59669-61648 GCA_035439485.1 Bacteroidia bacterium | reverse complement strand
CGGATGTTGACCATGTGTTTCCACCTACATAACTTGAACTTAAATCAACACTATTACCAAAACAGAATGTGGTTGGCCCACTTGTTGTTATTATAGGTTGTATTGGGAGCAAATTCACAGTGACAGTAACTGTATCAGTATCTGTACAACCATTTACATCAGTTACTTCAACTATATAATTAGAACTAGCGATTGCAGTAAAATTAACAATGCTTGTATTCCCTAAACTATTATCCCAAATATAAGATACACCCCCAGATGCAGTAAGTGTTACCATTGAATTTTCACAGACAGTAATATCAAAGCCTGCATTAGCAACCGCAGCAGCTGTACCTCCTACTGAAACTATTTGTTGGAAAATACAACCAATGTTATCTTTAACCAAAATTGTATCATTTCCTGCTGGTAACCCCACAAATATTGGATTATTGGAATATGCTCCTGAATTTAATGCATATTCATACGGAGGAGTACCACCAATTGCAGCAGTTACCTCTATACTTCCATTAGAATTCCCACATGTTTCAGGAGTAATTATTGTGTTTATTGATGTAACTGCTCCAATAGAAGCGATTGTGGTACTACCAATAAAGTTACACCCCAAATTATCAATCACCTCATAATTATAAATTCCATTATTTAACCCAGTGTAAAAGGTTTGTGAGGTAAATGGTGAACCATTAAAACTATAAGAATAAGGAGCAATACCACCAACTACTGACACAAATGTAAATGAGCCATTTAATTCTCCACAAGTTTCATCCCCAACACTCGTATTTACAGCTGTTATGGAAGGTGTAGTGTTAACTGCAAAAGGAAGTTCAAATTCACAACCTACTGCATCTTCAACTTTAATTTGATAATTACCAGCCGATAAATTTATGAAACTATTAATGTTTCCTTGGCTGACACCATCAATATAATAATCATATGGTGCTGTTCCTCCATCAACAAAATCAACAGTAATGGAGCCGTCATTTGTTCCACATGTAGCATCTGTTACTATTGTTGTAAAATTTGTAATAGATGGGGTGTCGTTTACTATGTAGCTTGCTGTAGCCGTACAACCTGTATAATCATTAACTAAAACATCATACGAACCAGCAAACAAAGTATCAATATCTTCATTAAATTCTCCATTGTTCCATAAATAAAAGTATGCCCCATCACCTCCACTTACGCTCAAATCAATAGCCCCGGTATTATTTCCACAACTTGCATCAGTTACTGTAGCAGTCAAGCTTATCACACTGTTAACTATTGTTGTATTAGCAACCCCTACACAACCAGTTGCATCGGTTACAGTAATACTATAGTTTCCTGCAACCAGTCCAAAAATATCCTGAATTGTATCACCATTGCTCCATAAAATATTATACAATGGAGTTCCGCCATTAATAACAGCTGAAATGGAACCATTAGCAAATCCACATGTTTCATTTATAGGAAAAAGATCTACAGTTAAGCCGCCTAAATTTCCAATAGTAACTTGTTCAATATAAATACATCCGTTGCTATCTCTAACATAAATATCATAAATACCTGCTCCCAATCCAGTAAATTGATTTGTTAGTAAATATGTTACACCACCGTTAGAATATTCATATGGAGCAGCTCCACCGGTCACGGAATTAATCGTAATATCGCCATCAGAGCTACCACAATTAGAATTTGTAACAATTGCGGTGAAACCTGCAGGACCAGGATTATTTCCAACGTTTACAGTAGTGCTGAAAGTACACAAATTTCCATCCTGAACAATCAAAGAATAAGTTCCTGCCGCAAGTCCTAAATAACTTGTGCTAAATGAAAAGCCAAGGCTATTAAAGTTGTAACTGTAAGGTCCTAAACCACCTGTAACACCCGTTATAATTACTGATCCTGCACCATTTGTACAGTTTTCATTGGCAATTGTTGTAGCAACTGAACTTGGGCCTCCTAAATTGTTAATACTAAATCCTTGTGAGAATACACAGTTG